>CAJAYT010000055.1 GCA_903949285.1 uncultured Burkholderiales bacterium | reverse complement strand
GCCGATCAGGCCCGTTTGTTTGATACTTGGCACCGATGGACAGAGCTTTTGCAACTTGTTACCCTGGCTATAGCGGAGCGAGCGCCTGAAATATCGCCAGATACCACACAGGGTGATCAAAATCTTGAGTTGGAGCACTATCGGTGGCACAATCGGGGCCTGGTTAAAAGCGTTCAAAATTCAAGAGAACGCACGCATCCCCAAATTGCTGTCACACTCAATATGCCTAGTATGTCAGTTAGTGCAACGCAAATACGTAGCTTCATCAAAGAAGGCGTAGACATCTCGCACTTGGTAAACCCTGCAGTTCTCTCTTATATCACCGCTCACTCTCTTTACACCCCCTAAAGCATTACTTAATGACAGACATTAACTCCAAGAAAAACGTTGCACAACTTCAAAAACTAGTTATTGATGGACTCGAGGACGTCAAAGCCCAAGACATCAAGGTTTTCAATACTGAGAGTCTTTCGCCCTTGTTTGAGCGAGTCATCATTGCCTCTGGAACATCAAACCGTCAAACAAAGGCCTTAGCCTCTAGCGTTAGAGACGTGGTCCGCGAAGCTGGGTTTGGTAAACCCCGGGTTGAGGGGGAGGAAAATGGCGAGTGGATTATTGTTGATTGCGGTGCTGTAGTTGCGCATATCATGCAACCTGCCATTCGTGAGTACTATCATTTGGAGGAGATTTGGGGGGAGAAACCGGTTCGCTTCAAGCACGGCGAGGACAAGATGTCTGAGTTGGTGAAGGAGCGTGCTCCTAAACCTTCGCAATCTGATAGCGCGGGTAAAACAGGTAAAGCGGGTAAAGCTGGTAAGGGGGATAAAGGAGATAAGGACACTAAATCTTCGAAATCTTCCAAAGCTGCTACATCAGCTAAAGGAACACCAGCCAAAAGGGGCGTAAAAGACCGGCAAGCAAAGCCTGAAAAGGGCGATGAAAAAGTCAGCGCAAAAAGAGCAAGCCCGACAAAATCAGTTGCCCCGGGGTCGAGGTCAAAGCCCAAGTCAGCTGCAAATGCAAATGCAAATGCAACTTCAACTCCAAATGCAAAGCCACGTGCCAAAGCAGCTACTAAAACGAGTCCCAAGACCGGCGACAAAGCTACCAAACAATCTACCACCAGCGTTGCAAAGACCTTGAGCAACGCCCGCACCAAGTCAGCCAGCTCCAAGTCAAAGGCCGGCTCGTCTGCACCGACAGTCAAAACGCGTAATAGTCCACCACGTGCATGAGAATAACGGTTATAGCCGTTGGACAAAGAATTCCCGCTTGGGCAAAAAGCGGGTGGGATGAGTTTTACAAGCGCTTTCCAAGTGATTTCAAGGTCGAGCTGAGGAGCGTTAAAGCTGAGACCAGGGGCTCTAAAACCACTGCGCAGTTGATGAGCGCCGAGGCTCAGCGTATCTTTGAGTGCATCCCCAAGGACGCCTTTGTGATCGCCTTAGATGAGCGGGGCAAGAACCTCACAACCGAGCAGCTAAGCGCTACGCTCTCTGGGCTTCAAGAGAATTACCGAGATATAGTTTTTCTGATCGGTGGGCCCGACGGCTTGTGTCCGACTTTGAAGCGCGGGGCTAACATGCTGCTTCGACTATCAGATCTAACCCTCCCGCATGCCATGGTGCGCGTGCTGTTGATTGAACAACTCTATAGAGCTTGGTCTATCCTTGCCAACCACCCCTACCACCGAGAGTGAGGAAGTAAGCCTTATGCACTCCACGCAAGATCCCGTGAAGCCTTTCCTATATCTCGCATCGCAAAGTCCACGGCGCGCTCAGTTGTTGGATCAACTAGGCATTGGGCACAGACTCTTGCTTGCAGATTACTCAGAGGACGTTGAGTCACTTGAGGAGGTTTTGCAGGGTGAGACTGCAACGGACTATGTTCAGCGGGTTACCGCTCTCAAACTCACTGCAGCCTTAAAGCGGTTGGACGCCCACCTCCTAAGACAAGCCGGCAAAGCCCAGTCATTTGATTTGAAGGCGTCCCCAAGTGCTTCGCAGGGATACACCTTAGCCCCTATTTTGTGTGCAGACACAACTGTTGCATTAGGAGACCAAATACTCGGTAAACCCAACTCTGTTGACGATGCACACCGCATTCTCACTTTATTAAGTGGTCAGACCCACCAAGTCTTGACCGCCGTCACTGTGAGTTGGGGCGCCCTTGAGCACGATGAGGGAGAGCCGTTTTTAAAAGCCTTGAGCGTCTCTTGTGTAGAGTTTGCAGCTTTAAGTCCCGATGAAATTAATGCATATGTGCAAACGGGAGAACCTATGGGTAAAGCTGGGGCTTACGCAGTACAGGGTAGGGCAGCTGGTTTTATTAAAAACATTCAGGGCAGTTACTCAGGGATAATGGGTTTACCGCTGTATGAGTGCGCACAACTCATAAAGCAGTTGGGTCTGTAGACTCCTTAGACCGATGAGAATAGCGCCTGTAATGCAAAACTAAAACCCTATGCAAAAAGAAATCTTAATCAATTGGTCCCCTCAGGAAACGAGGGTTGCCGTGCTCGAGCAAGGCGCTGTACAAGAGCTCCATCTAGAGAGAACGCTCGAGCGCGGGTTGGTTGGAAATATCTATATGGGCAAAGTCTCTCGGGTGTTGCCGGGTATGCAATCTGCCTTTATTGATGTCGGACTTGATCGGGCGGCCTTTCTTCATGTCGCTGATCTGCAAAGCTCAATTGCCGCCCGACACACAGAGCTGGAGGGAGCTGAGCTTAGTTTGGTCCCGATTGAGAAGCAAATCTTTGAGGGCCAAACTCTGATGGTCCAAGTGATCAAAGATCCGATAGGTACCAAGGGCGCACGGCTCACCACACAGGTAAGCATAGCCGGACGTTTGTTGGTTTTTTTGCCCCAAGATGAGCATATTGGAATCTCTCAAAAGATCCCCCTTGATCAGCGAACGATTCTCAAAGAGCGTCTACAAACACTCGTACAAACTCTATTCACCAGCGCTGATCGGGAGAGCACTCAGGGGTGGGGCGGTTTTATATTAAGGACAAACGGGGAGGATGCAACCGACGCAGAACTCTTGGAGGATATTCGCTACCTCAGAAAGGCTTGGCTCAGAATTAAAGAAGCCTCAATGAAGATGCCCCCTAAGTCGATCATTCACCAGGACCTTAGTTTGTTGCAAAGGGTTTTAAGGGATTTAGTTGATGAGACAACCAACTCTATTAAACTTGACTCCAAGGAGCAGTTTGAGCATTTATGCGAATTTGCCAAAGAGTTCATGCCCGCTGCAGCCTCCAAACTCGAGCGTTATAAAGGCGAGCGTCCCATATTTGATCTGTACGGTATAGACGACGAAATCAACAAGGCGTTGGGTCGGCGTGTGGACCTTAAGTCTGGGGGCTACTTAGTTATCGACCAAACCGAGGCATTGACCACGGTTGATGTGAATACGGGCGGTTTTGTGGGTGCTAGAAATTTTGATGACACCATTTTTAAAACCAATTTAGAAGCCGCGGGCTCCATAGCGCGTCAACTGCGTCTCAGAAATTTGGGCGGTATTGTGGTTGTGGACTTTATAGACATGGTGCGCGAAGATCACAAAGTGGCCGTACTTGCGGAGTTTCAAAAGCATTTAAAGCGAGACCGCGTTAAAACCGTCATGAGTCAGTTCTCAGCCTTGGGCCTCGTGGAGCTTACTCGCAAAAGGACGCGAGAATCTTTGGCGCACCTGCTTTGTAAGCCCTGCGAGATTTGTTTGGGCAAGGGAATCGTCAAAACAGCAAGAAGTGTGGTCTACGATATCTTCAGAGAGATCTTAAGAGAGGCGAGGCAATTTAACCCGCAAGAGATTAAAGTTATGGCCTCCCCCGACGTGATCGATTTAATGATGGATGAGGAGAGTCAGCATTTGGCGGGTCTGAGTGACTTTATCGGCAAGCCCATCTCCCTCAAGTCAGAGTCTGGTCTAGGTCCCGAGACTTACGACATAGTTTTGCTGTAAAAGCTATTGAATTGAAAAATACATGGCAAAGCCCCCATATATTCCCATATTGACTTATCACCAAATCGAGCAGGCTCCTCCGAGGGGCACGCCGATGCGCAGTTTGTATGTCAGTCCAGGATCTTTTTACAGGCAAATGTTCCTGCTCAAAATTCTCGGCTACCGTGGTCTGAGCATGAGCGAGTTGATGCCGTATTTGAGGGGCGAGAAATCAGGCCGTGTGGTTGGCATCACATTTGATGACGGCTATTTAAATAACTTAGAACACGCAGCCCCAGTTCTGATGCGCTTTGGCTTTAGCTCGACCTGTTATGTCGTGAACGGTTTAATGGGTCAGACCAATAGTTGGGACGCACCGTTAGGCGTACCTAGCTCTCAGTTGATGAACGAGCGTGAGTTAGGGCAGTGGCTACAGGCTGGACAAGAGATTGGCTCTCATACGCTTACCCACCGCAATTTGTTGCAACTCGAAGAGCGCGATCAACAAGAGGAAATTGTGCGCAGTAAAAGCGAATTAGAGCGTAGACTTGGTACGCAAGTGAACCAATTTTGTTATCCCTACGGGGATTATGATTCAAAGTGTGTAAGCTTTGTACGGGCGGCTGGTTACGCTGCAGCGACCACCACGCATCGCAGCCGGGTTGTATGCAGCCCAGCACAGGGGCGTGTGGCCCCCATGAGAGAGTTTGAACTCCCCCGAGTGCCAATTGTTAGGTCGACGAGTTGGTTGCAATTTTTACTCAAAATTGCAACCTCCTACGAAGATCGTCACGCTAATTGAGGAAGTAACAGTTTTGAACGCAGCATTTATAAAAGCAATTAGTGAGATGTTGGGTAAATCCAAGCCCAAGGAAAAGTCCTCACTCAGCAGTTCATCGGGGGGAGACTTCTCGGGTGGGCGACCGTTGAATGAGGAGGAGTTACTGGGTAGACGAGTTGGAGTGAACCCGGACTCTGCTTTCTTGCAGCCACTCTCAGGCGCAGCAGGGCTACAGGTCCAGGCCCAAGCCCAAGCCCCTTTACGGGGGGGTGATACTCCGGGCTTTAAAGGCATTTTGAACAAAGAGATCCAATCCTCAATCTCTACCCCCTTTAATCAACCTTTGAAGATTGCGGTGCTGCATAGAAATTTTGACCCCACCGCCGGAGGTGCTGAGCATTACGCTGTAGCGTTGGTCGAGGAATTGGCTCACTTGCATGAATTCCATGTCTTTGCTCAGCACATAGATCACCATTTCCCGGGCGTCACCTATCACCAAGTCCCCCATCTTTTTGTTCGTCCGCGGTGGTTGAATCAATTTCTTTACGCCGCTTACTGCGCCTGGGCTACGCGCAAAGCTCAGGGATTTGACATTGTTCATTCCCATGAAAACACCTGGTCAGGTAATGTACAAACCGTGCATGTCATGCCCTTAACTCACAATTTGTTTGCAGGTAAATCAACGCATCAAAAAGCTATTCAATGGCTAAAGGTATGCTTTAGTCCGCGCCTGCTTTGTTACGTCGTTTTGGAGAAATTAAGACTCACGAATAAGCCGGGTAGGTGGTTCATTTGTGTATCACAGCCACTGCATAAAATTCTCAAGTATTCCATGGGATGCAGCCCACAGGCCATGATGACGATCCCCCCTGGTGTGCACGTCAAAGAGCTCCTGAGTCAGGGTGCTAGAGCGCTGCGTCGCCTGCAAGCCCGGGAGCGCTTGGGACTGCCCGAGCATGCGAGGTGTTTACTTTGGGTTGGACATGACGCTCAGAAAAAAGGCTTAGACACCGCCTTAAATGCTCTTGCTTTACTGCCCAGTGATTACGTGCTTATTATTGCTGGAGCAGCCAAGCCGAGGGAGTTTTGGGCGCACTTGGTGAGACATAAAGTCTCTGAGCGTGTTTTAGAGAAAGGTGTCGTGAACGCAAAAGTACTGAGCGAGCTCTATGAAGCGTGTGATCTGCTCATACATCCAACAAAGGAGGACACCTTTGGGATGGTGGTGCTCGAGGCTATGGCGCAGGGCCTGCCCGTGATCGTCTCTGGGGCGCAGTACTGCGGTATCAGCGCAGAGCTCACAGATCATGAGACTGCTCTGATTCTTCAAAGTCCCGAGGACCCCGTTGAGCTGGCGGGTAAGGTTGTTTTGGCGCTTCAAGGACTGATGGCCGACCTTTTATCTACAAAAGCCCAGGAGTGGGCAAAAACCCAGGATTGGTCCCGAATGGCGGAGCTGCAAAATACGGTCTATACGCACATTGCCTACGCTCACAATAACCAACACCATCAAGCGCATGAAGACTCACAAAGAAGCCTCTGAGGGGATGAGCCATTGAACGCCTCTAATGAGATTGCCCCAGTTGTAAGTTCACCGAAGCTTTGGGCTGAGACTCCTCCCCTGATCCCGCCTCGCTCTATTTTGATGATCAAATCACACAGTATGGGGGTGGGTGATTTGCTAAGGTCTAGTGCAGCTTGGCGCGCCCTTAAAATGAGGTGGCCCGGTGTTCAGTTGCACCTCTTGTTTCTGAGCAAACACGAGGGCTATCCAACAGAGGACTTAATCAAAGAGCATCATTTACTGAGCAGTGCTGAGTTCCTAGTGATTCAACACGGGCATCCCGGCCTCGCGCGCATTGAACGAGCGAAAGTGCCGATGACTCAGTTGATCAAAAGTGTTCAGATAAGCGCCCGTCGATGTCGTGCGGACTGGGTAGTGGACTTTGAGGCCTCAGGCGCAAGAACGAGTTTGCTCACTTGGTTTGCAGCGCACGCAGTAGGTGCGAGCTCGCTCGGTATTAATCAAGTTTTTGGACGCAAATACTTTTACTCACAAAGCGCGCCCAGTGTTCAAGAGTTTGCGAAGCAGTTTGGATATGAACTGCCACTGGAGTACACCAATAGAGATTTCGTCTCCCTAGCGCGTTGGGGTATTTACAGACATCGCCTGCCCATAGAGCTGAATGTGACCCCACAGGGGCAAACAGCTAAAACTACTTTACTCAGTGCGCTTGAGCAAATGCCGGGCAAGTCCAGTGGCATAAGTACCTCCTCTATCGATCATCAAATGATCGTGGGTCTTAACATAGGATGCGGTACGCCGGACGCTATGTACAAAAGGCCAGATCTCACACGTCTTGCAAAGTGTATGCAAAGCGTTGCCAGTAGGTATCCTCACCGATTGGTTTTAACGGGCGCGCCCAATGAGCGAGAAATCAATGAGGAATTTATGGCGGTTTACGCCTCCCTCCCAGGCAATAGTGGATCACCCTTGGCCTGCTCCCATATGATTAACTACGCGGGTTGTTCAGACTTGTCTGGATTAACAGGGGTGATTGATGCCTGTGATGTATTCATCACAACGGACTCAGGTCCCTATCACATGGCGGTCGGTTTAAAGCGCCCAACACTGGTTTGGTTTACCTACGCTGAGCACACATCGTTTCATGATGTTGATTGGTGTGAGCGTGTGATTGATCCACAAACAGATGAGTTCGTGTCGGCTTTTTTGAGGTTGTTAAAACTCTAAGGTGAGGGGGGGTTGACGACTCGCGTGCGTTGGCTTTAAACCTCAGAGACTTTGGGGTGCTCTGGCGTCAGCGAATCGACTCGGCTGTCCATGTGTGCATGCCCAAAATTGCCGAGTTTGAACAGTGCAGCATAGGCTCCCGATTTACTCAGTAACTCTTTGTGGGTGCCCGACTCAATAATGCGTCCTGAGTCCATCACCAAGATACGCTGTGCGTGTTCAATCGTTGATAAGCGGTGAGCAATCACGATAGTCGTACGGTCCTTTTGCAGGCGGGTGAGTGCGCTTTGCACCAAGCTCTCTGATTCGTTGTCCAGCGCTGAGGTGGCCTCATCCAAAATGAGTATGGGTGCGTCTTTATAAAGCGCTCGTGCAAGGGCTAAGCGTTGTCTTTGGCCGCCCGAGAGTTGAGAGGCGTTGTGGCCCACCACCGTATTCTCTTGTTCGGGGAGGGACTCTAAGAAAGTTCCTAAATTGGCAGATACGAGACACTCCCTCACGCGTTGATTGTCTACCTCTTGTCCAAGCGCTACGTTCTTTGCGAGGGTGTCGTTCAGGACAATAACATTTTGACTCACCATCGCAAATTGTTTGCGCAAGCTCTCAAGATTCCAATCTTTAACGTTCACACCGTCCAAGAAGACGTCCCCAGAGTTGGCATCCAAGATACGAGGTAGCAAGCTTGCGAGAGTGGTCTTACCAGATCCCGATGAACCCACTAATGCAATCGTCTCGCCCGGATGAACGGTTAGGGATAATTGGTCGAGGGCAGGGGCAACGTCGGCTTGGTACTGAACTGTTACGTTGGTGAGAGTGAGCTCCCCCTTAGCCCGAACACTTGTGAATTCGCCCCCCGTTTCAACGGGTGTGTTCTCAATCAGGTCAATACCGCGCTCAAGCGCGGCCAGCCCCCGGGTAATCGGGCCAGCAACTTCTGACAAATGTTTAATGGGTGCGATCAGCATCAGCATTGCTGTTACAAAGGCTGCAAATCCACCAACAGTTGTTCCGGTCTGGCTACTTTGCAACAAAGCAATACTAATGACGCCTGACAAGGCTACTGCGGACATCATCTGCGTGAGCGGGGTCAAGGCGGAGGATGCGACAGTGGACTTCATCGCCAATCGCTCCAAGGTCTCACCCAGTTTTACAAACCTATCGACCTGGGACTGCTGGGCGCCGTAGAGGCGAATTTCACGGTAAGCAAGCGCATTTTCCTCAACAACATAAGCCAATTCATCGGTCGCTTTTTGGTTGCTGGTGGTCAACTTGAAGAGCCTCTTTGTCATCGCCTTCATGAGCCAAGCTACGCTTGGGAACAAAAAGGCCACGATCAAACTAAGTTTCCAGTTGAGATAGAGTAAGTAGCCGATCAGTGCCATCAGGGTCAAACTGTCTCTGGTTACGCTCAAAATGGAGTTGACCATCATATAAGCCCCACTTTGAACTTCGTAGACCAGTGTGTTTCCCAATGCGCTGGAGCTTTGAAGTCTAAAGAGCGAGGGATGGGCATCTTGAAGACGTGAAAACATAGCCTTCCTGAGTCCGTAAAGCCCCAGATTGGCTACTTTGGCGAGAGTGACCTGGCCGGTAAAAGCACAAAAGCCCCGGATCCCAAATAAACCCAGTATACAAACGGGTACCAACCAAATTTGAATAGAGCCACCTTGAAAGCCCTCGTCCAGAAGCGGCTTTAGGAGGGCAGGGACCAAGGGCTCAGTCAAAGACATGATGATCACAGAGGCGATCGTTGCAATCCAAGCGCTCTTGGGTTTAGAGAAGTATTTGCCCGCCCGTTTGAGTCGCGTGAAGATTTGTGAGTAATCGGTCATATCAATGTTGAGGGGCTAGGTTTGGAGCTGAAAAAAACTGGGACACACCAGTTTGTATTATCGCTGAGAGTAGCAAGTTCCCCCCGGACTTTGCAAAAGCGGTCTATCAGCCCAAGCGGCTTGGGCGGTGCTGTTGAATCCGGTCCAGTACGCGTTCACGGTTCACACGCTCTTTATCACTTGGTTGTGTTTTGTGCCATAAATGCAATACTTCAGTTGCGAAACTACCAGATATTCGCCGTATCCCCAGACTCTCTAATCGAAAGACAAAGTCTGCGTCCTCATGACCCCAGCCCTCAAAACTCTCATCAAACCCCTTTATTTTTAAAGCGTCCCCTCTCCAACAAGACATATTGCAGCCCTTGATTCGTCTCCACACATAAGCTGGGTAAGCCCTAAAGCGGTTGTGGGGTAACTTGATGAGCAAGGGCAATAATTTGTTAATACCTCCTTGCAGGCGCAGCCTGAGTAAGTTGACTGTTCGGATTAGCCGATCAACGCTGCTCCTGGCAACTGATTGACTCAGCTCAGAGGGACATAAAGACTGGGTAGTTTGCGCAGACACCAAAATCCGACTACCCGTGATCAGTTGGGATGGTCTTGCGAGAAGCCGGTGCTGGGCGACAAAATCGGATTGAACGATGCAATCTGAGTCTAAGAAAATCAAATATTCCCCTGTGGCACGCTCAATCGCGACATTCAAGATCTTTGATTTTCTAAAGCCAACGTCCTCTTGCCATAAATGGGTGATCTTGACAGGAAAGTTGGAGGACATCGCATGGATTAAGGATCTTGTTGCCTCCTTTGATCCATCATCTGCTATGAGGATCTCGAAATTTAAATCTGTTTGGCTCCTCAAACTCTCTAAACACAAAGTTAACGCACTGGGCCAGTTGTAGGTCGCCAATAATATTGAGATTTTAAATTCGCTTGCTTTGATCATGTGCTTGGCGTGTGACTTAGCTGTTAGCGACCAAACAGGTTAAAACTTTGTTTAAGTCAATATAGTCAATTAAGTCAATATAGTTTAAGGTGAGGGTATTTGTTTAGAGTGGTTTGGGATTATTAAGATGCCATAACTTTAGATATTTGTAATAAGCCCCTTCAGCGTTTGATACCGCAAGGGCAAAACCGTGGGACCCGTCTAAAAATCCGAGCTTAAAGATATAAGTCTTAACGAAAGCGGATAAGCCGTGAAGGGCAGCTTTAAAAGGGGTTGCAGTTCGCCCCGCATCTGCTTGTTGCTCAGCCCAAAGCGATGAGTAGCGATTGACTTTGACTAAGACTTGATCAAAGTCACTAAAGCTGTAGTGTGTCAGTACTCCTTTCAATACGGACTTGTGCGTGCTTGCAGTGGGCTCCCTGGGCGCTTGTAGGCTATGTGGGTCGATGTGATCACTGGAGATCTTTATGATTCGCTCATGGACACGGTCATTCGTAAAAGACGCCGTACCGCGCTTGAAAAGCCTGAGGATCTGATCGTCTTGCCAACCAGAGTGCTTGATCAATCGCCCACAGTAAAAGCTTTGTCGGTTGATATAAAAATAATTGTCACTTGCATTTTGGTGTGCAGCGTCAGCTCTGTTGTGCACCACGGATTCAATTTCCTGGGCCAGTTCAGGGGTGACGCGCTCGTCAGCATCTAGTGACAAAACCCATTGTGAGGTTGCAAGGGCAAGGGCCCTGTTTTTTTGTACTCCAAATCCCTGCCAATCCGTTGTGGTGTTTACTTTTGCACCTAATGATTTTGCGATTTCCGGTGTTTGGTCAGTACTTTGGGAATCAAGCACAATGATTTCGTCGGCTATGCCTGAGACACTTTGAATGCATTCTCCAATATGAGCCTGCTCATTTTTGGTGATGATGATGACTGAGAGTGTCGACATTTTATGGAGGTTTATAGAGTCTATTGAGCTCAGGGCTGATTGGTTTTGGAGGATAAGTCCCCCCTTTTTAAGGGCGAAATCAATCCATAATCGGTGAGTGAATAAATCTGCTCGCTTTAAAAGGGGATTGTTGCTGTTTTTATAGTGTTTTAGCCCTTTTATCACCTTTTTTTCGCTTAATTAAGGAGATAATTCGTTAGATTTTAACTGTTGCTTTGTTAACTGACTATCCTCATGATTTATCAACGCTACTCAAACCCACCAACACCCCCCCTAACGCCCCACCTAACAAACCTCTACACGAGCCCCAAAGACGCAATTTCTCTCCTAGACCGATTGCGCCGTCAGATTGGCTTACGGTTTGAGCAGACCCTGCAAGCTTTATGCATGGCTTGCTTGGTCGCGGGGTGCTTAGTTCATTTCAATGCAAACGCACAGTTTAGGGTGGATGTGTCTGGAATCGGGTTATCCCAAATCCCTTTTTCCATGGCCACCTTTAAGGGCGAGGATGCTTCCCCGCAAAAGCCATCGGCAATTATTTTTGCTGATTTAGAGCGCAGCGGACAGTTTAAAGGTTTCTCCACCAATCAGCCTTTGGATGAGTCAAGTAGGCCTGATGTGAGTGCGTTTCGCCAAAAAAACGTGGATGCGCTCGTCACTGGGAGCATCACCAAGCTAGCCGATGGGCGCTATGACGTGCGTTTTCGGTTGTGGGACATTGTGAAGGGGCAAGACCTGGGAGGGCTAAGTTACGCGGTACTGCCCGCTGATTTGAGGCTCGTCTCACACCGCATCTCTGACTATGTTTATGAAAAGTTGATCGGGGACAAAGGTATTTTTTCAACTCGCATCGCCTACATTACAAAAAATACAGGTAAGTATCACCTTTGGATTGCGGATGCAGACGGTGAGAACGCACAAGCTGCGCTCTCTAGCCCTGAGCCTATCATTTCGCCCAGTTGGTCCCCAAGCGGTCAGCAATTGGCTTATGTCTCCTTCGAATCCAGAAAGCCAGTGGTCTATATCCACGAAGTAGCCTCGGGTAAGCGTCGCGTGCTGGCTAACTTTAAGGGCTCTAACAGCGCTCCAAGTTGGTCGCCCGATGGTAAAACCTTGGCCGTCACTTTGAGCCGGGACGGCGGTTCTCAGCTTTTTTTAATTGATGCGACTGGGGGTGAGCCAAGGCGTTTAACCTCATCTTCGAGTATTGACACTGAACCCGTTTTTTCACCCGATGGAACCGCTATCTACTTCGTAAGTGATAGAGGGGGTATGCCCCAGATTTACAGAATTCCAGCAATGGGTGGCCCCGTTCAACGAGTGACTTTTGCTGGAAATTACAACATCTCTCCGGCCATCAGTTCAGACGGTAAGTGGCTTGCATACATTTCACGTATCTCTGGTCAATTTAAGGTAAGCGTCCAAGAGCTTAGCTCAGATAAGGTGACGCAAATTACCCCAACCATCGCAGATGAGAGACCCAGTTTTGCTCCAAATGGCAAATTAATCGTATATGCAACCCAAATTCAAGGCAGAGAGGCGCTCATGACCACCTCACTGGATGGACGAATCACGGCGCGACTGGCGGGCCAAACGGGTGATATTCGAGAGCCTAATTGGGGACCTTTCAACAAATTACCGTGAACGAATTAGTCTCCACAATCATCTCCGTGTGAGGCTGTGGAAGACTCAGTTGGAACTAAGAAGGGTGCAAAGCAACCCAGCCCATCGGCGCTGGACAAGCACTCACTCTCACTTAGTATGTGTATTGGATGCTAAACCGACCTTAGGATTGAGGAGAGTTTGATCGAGTGTTTTGTATTTGCTTGGTATTTGCCTGAGATAAATAAATTTAGAATTATTAACAAAGTTTTCTTTCGGAGTATTTAATGTTCAAAAAATTTCTTAACCATAAAAACCTGCTCTCCTTGTTTGTTGCTCTTTTTTTGGTCGCTTGTTCCTCTAGCGTTCCTATTCGCAATGTGCCCGTTTACGATAAAACGGCAAGTGAGGTGGGGGGCAATAGTTATTCAAATTCCAATGTATCAGCAGTTGACGCCGTTGATCCCAAGTCTTTGCCTGGAATGGATTTGGGACCTGCAGGTGTAGCTCGTATTGTTTATTTTGACTTAGACAGTTTTGTTGTCAAACCAGAGTTTCAAGCGCTTATCAATGCGAACGCCAAGTTCCTTCTTGCTAATCCCACACGTAGAGTCTCTATTGAGGGGCACACGGATGAGCGCGGTGGACGTGAATACAACTTAGCACTGGGACAAAAACGCTCAGACGCAGTGAAAAAAGCACTCTCAGTCTCTGGTGTACCTGACTCTCAACTGGAGTCAATCAGTTACGGTAAAGAAAAGCCGGCAGCCCTAGGTAGTGATGAAAATGCATATGCTCAAAATAGGCGCGCTGAAATAACGTACCGTTGAATTGTTTTATATGAATAAAAATTTATCGATTATTATTGCGCGCTGCTTTTTGACGCTTACCTTGCTGGGGTCCCTCAATGCCCAGGCGGCTATCTTTGAGGATGAGGACGCAAGAAAAGCCATATTGGAGATTCGCCAGCGTCTTGAAGATTTCAAAGCTTTTCAGCAGCGAAGCGAAGCAGAGGATGAAAAAACTAAACGCAGCATGCTAGACGAGGCTAACGCACTCGAGGGCTTGAGAGCGGAAATTGCTACCCTCAGAGGCGAGAAAGACGCGCTCACTAAAGAATTATCAGATACGCAGCGTAAACTCAAAGATTTACTACAAACGATTGATGCACGTTTTGCCAATCTTGAACCCGTTCGGGTAACCATAGACGGTAAAGAGTTTGCGGTCGACCAAAATGAAAAAAAAGAATTTGAATCAGCTTTAGATTTTTTTAAAAAGGGTGACTTTGCCTCAAGTACCCAATCGTTTAATGATTTTTTAAGGCGGCGACCCTTGACTGCCTACAAAATATCAAGCCTCTTTTGGTTAGGTAATTCGCAGTACGCAACCCGTGAGTATAAGGACGCCATAGCAAACTTCAAATTGTTGTTGTCCCTAGATGCCAAGCATCCCAGAGCTGCGGAGGCGATGTTGTCTATGTCAAATTGTCAACTAGATATGAAAGACACCAAAGCTGCTAGAAAGACTTGGGATGACCTTATTAAGATGTACCCTGATTCCGAGGCGGCTGCTGCCGCTAAAGAGCGTATTGCTCGACTAAAGTAGATTGGGTTTAGGTGTTTGCAAGGGGGGGAATTAATGACCTCCCTTGAATGAAGCCTGTTTTTTTGATTGAATTCGGTTGTTAACAAAGACACCGTTCATTAAAATTATTGATTGCGCTGAACACTCGTTTTTGTAAATAACGATCTATAACTGAAATGACTATTTCCGAATTTCAATTTCTAATAAATGAGGTGTTATGGAGCTCCTTCATCATCTCTTTTTTGCTCGGTTTTCTTGCTCAGCGTAGTCATTTTTGTACGATGGGAGCAATTGCCGATGTTTATCTAATGGGTGACTGGGGGAGGGCTTTTCAGTGGATGATGGCAAGTGCGATCACCATGTTAGGCTTTGGGGTTTTGTCTGTCAATTCACAGATTGATCCGACCAACACTCTTTATTTTTCTACCAAATGGTCCTGGGCATCAACGATCGTTGGTGGTTTACTGTTTGGTTTTGGTATGGTTTTATCATCTGGATGTGGTCTTAAGTCCTTGGTGCGTGCAGGCTCAGGCAATCTGAAGTCGTTGATCGTATTGATCGTCATGGGTGTTTTTGCATTTATGACAATTAAGGGGTTATTTGCCGTAGTGCGTGTTGCAACTGTAGACCAACTCTCTTTTAACATCTCAAACGGTGCGACTTGGCCCAATCTTTTTGGTTATGGTTCCACAACTGAATTGGGATGGACTGGCATCATCATTTCGCTCATCACACTCTGCGTGATCCTTGGTTTTAAGCAGGCTAGGCAAGCTTCGAATTGGTTCACAGGGCTGGGCGTGGGAGCTTTATTTGTTGCTATTTGGTGGGTATCTGGACATCTCGGGTACGTCTCTGAGAACCCAGATACATTAGAGGAGCTGTACGTCGCCACAAAATCTGCACGCATGGAGGCTTTTAGTTTTGTTGGCCCCGTTGCTTATTTTTTCAACTGGTTAGAGTTTTATAGTGATCAATCAAATGTCTTAAGCCTTGGGGTTGCCTCTGTTATTGGCGTCTTTACAGGGTCCTTGGTCAGTGCTCTAAGTAGTCATACATTTAAGTGGGAGGGTTTTAAGCAAGTTGAAGATTTAGGTCTTCACCTCACAGGTGCTGCCCTTATGGGAGTCGGTGGTGTCACGGCTCTTGGGTGCTCGGTGGGGCAAGGGATTAGCGGAATTTCAACGCTCAGCATCAATGCCACCTCAGCACTCGTGGGTATTTTATTGGGTGCCTGGACCTGCCTGGTTATTCGCTCCAGGGGCTGAGGTGTTTAGACCATGATCATGTTTGCGTGGGATTAATTCATTCTTTTAAAAAACCAAATGATCAACTTGGATACTGATAAAACTAGACCAGACTTGGCTTTTCAAAGAAGATTTGCAGGTCTGACAAGACTCTACGGAGTCTGCGGTGCTGATGCAATTGCCGATGCGCACGTAGTTGTGGTCGGTATCGGTGGCGTTGGTTCTTGGACTGCAGAGGGCTTGGCCAGAAGCGGGGTGGGGACTATATCTTTGATTGATATGGACCACATCTCTGAGTCTAATGTGAACCGCCAAATTCATGCATTGACCGATACGCTCGGCATGTCAAAGGTGCTTGCAATGAGAGACCGGATTGCTCAAATAAATCCAGAGTGCAAGGTCAATTGCATCGATGAGTTCGTAACCCCCGAGAATTGGGGATTGATTTGGGAGCAAATTTCAAGTGTACCGATCTCAGCCGTTGTTGACGCTTGTGATCAAGTCAAAGCGAAAGTGGCCATTGCCGCGTCCCTCATCCAGATCCAGAACCAGAGCACTGCTTTGCATTCTCTACCTTTTATTACAGTCGGCGCGGCCGGTGGCAAACGCTTGGCCCATAAGGTTGAGATTCAAGATCTAGCAAAGGTTACACACGACCCTTTACTCGCTCAGCTACGTACTCGTTTGAGAAAGGAGCACAATGCAGCGCGAGAGGGCAAGCCTATAGGCCTGCATTGTGTATTCAGCACGGAGTCTGTGAAGGGCCCCGATACTAGCTGTGATGTATCTAACGATGGCACACTCAACTGTCATGGCTATGGATCTTCTGTCAGCGTTACATCCACATTCGGCTTGTGCGCAGCCGGTTGGATTTGTGATCAACTGGCATTAAATGCGTCTTAGACAAGGCCTTCATATTTCAATTACGCAAGCCTTGATTTCGGTTGTTTAGTTTTGCAGAGCTCCGACCGAAATCCCAAAGTCTATTCAAAATGGCTAAACATTAAATAATTTGGTTTCAAATTACGGTCTGAATGTTATTTTTACTTTGCGGATGATTGAATCAATCCATAAAACAAGCTATAATATTTGTTTCCCGGATGACGATGAGTTTTCTGGGTTGGGGGACGTTAGCTCAGTTGGTAGAGCAGCGGACTTTTAATCCGTTTGTCGTGGGTTCGACCCCCGCACGTCCCACCAAAAAAATTGAGTGAAATCAATGACTTAGAGCCCTCCAGAGAAATCTCGAGGGTTTTATTTTTG
>CAJAYT010000054.1 GCA_903949285.1 uncultured Burkholderiales bacterium | reverse complement strand
CTCAGTATTGGCTGCTATTTCTGCACCTACTGCATTTGCTGTAGAACTCGCACATGCTCATAACTTGGCCTTGGCCGGGTACGTGCGAGGTGAAGGATTGGTCTCGTATACTTTTAAGGAAAGATTTCTTTAAACGATTTTTCTCTTTGTCTTTTTAGAACAAAATTACGGGTGAAACCGAATTCGTGGTTGTTGATTAAGTCTTTTACGCGGTTGATCCCGCAGTGGCGTTGAATTTTCGGAGCCAGTGGTCAACTCTGGAACGACAGACAATACTAAAAATAAATATTCATCATCAAGAATTGAGAACTGCGGTATACAAGCCTCATCGTAAGTTGGCCAAATTGTCTGTAAGCTGGCAACTTTACGGCGACTCAATCAAAAACATTCTTAAAATTAATGAATTCTGATTGAGCCTTTTAAGTTATAGCTTGAGCATAAAAAAATCAAGGTCCAACGGATAGCACTGAAAGTGTATCGCTAGATACTTGTGCATTCGCTTTAGTTGTATGACGGCTGTAAGAGGCTGCATCAGCTGTAACGATGCCTATAAATACAACAAAGAAGGTGACGAAAAATAGTTTAAGTGAATGTGATTTCAAGAAAGGCCTCGGTGTGGTGGTGATTGACAAACGATAGAACTAAGGCAAAACTTTATACTCTGAATATGACAATTACATGTCGTGAATCAGTTTTGATCGTATAAATATTGCGAGTGGTATTTTAATTAGAAGCATTGAAAGTTAGCTGAGTAGAGTTGTTTAATGCATAGTAAATTAGTTGTAGATGAACGAAAGGTCTGCAAAAAAGGGTCAATTGATCAGCTTACGAATCAATGTATGGGTTAGTATTTTGAATGTTCTTTTTACGCTAATTTTTGCGTATGTTTGTGCCCTTAGAAGGTTGTGTTTAAAAAGCTTATGTCCAAAGGAATTTATGCGGTGCTGAATACATTGCGTTAGAAATTCAGTTCCCACAAAGTGATTTGATAACGCGCTCATCTATTCGTGCACTCCTCGTTGACCCGGAAAATAGACATCACCACTTGCTCGAAATTAGGCAACTGAATCAGTTGTTTCATAATAGGCACACGTACGCCTTCAAAAAATACACACAATTTATGAATTCTCCAATTCAACTCCCAAGCGGGATGCATTTTCTAGAGCGTGGTTGGCTGTCGTCCAATAATTTGGTCCTCACTACCCGCGACGAGTCAAGTATGATCGATAGTGGTTTTTGGAGTCACTCCAAACAAACAATTGAGTTGCTGAGGACTGTCTTAAAGGGTCGCCCCTTGAATACGCTGGTCAACACTCATTTGCATAGCGATCACTGCGGGGGCAACGCCGCTTTGCAGGTGGCTTGGCCTGAGCTGCGCATAGGGGTAGGGAGCAGTCAATTTCAAAGCGTACTCAGTTGGAATACCCCTGAACTCAGTTACGACGTGACGGGTCAGTATTGCCCACGGTTTACTCCCCATTTCGCCTACTCACCCTCAGATACTTTGCTCCTGTGTGGTATCCCTTGGGTTGTTTACGCAGGCGGTGGTCACGACCCGCATTCATTACTACTGTTTCAAGAAGAGCACAAAATATTGATCACTGCAGATGCATTGTGGCAAAACGGTTTTGGTGTTGTGTTTCCTGAGTTAGAGGGCGTCCATGCTTTTCAAGATGTTTTGGAAACACTTGATTTAATCGAGTCTTTGAATCCTAAGACTTGTTTGCCAGGGCATGGCCCCATGTTTAATGATCTAAATTCCTCCTTGCAAATCGCTCGCTCAAGGTGTCAGTATTTCATGGCCAATCCAATAAAGCATGCGACCTATGCGGCAAAGGTCTTAATCAAATACCGGTTACTTGAATTGCAAGAATGGAGACTGAGCGAGGTGATGTCATGGGCCAGTGCTGTGCCTTATCTCAAACGAATCAAGACTGATTATTTCTCCAATATCGATTTCTACACAATGATCCAAGACATGATTCAAGGTCTAGTAGACTCAAGCGCTGCCCGGGTTGAGGATCAAAAACTTTATAACATTTAGGTATCTTAAGATACTCGGAAATTTTTCTGTGCCCTTCGCCCGTTTGGGTTATTTGCCTATTATTTGCCTATTATTTGGCTCAAAACAGATAAGCAACACGGCCAACAAAAAAGCCAGTAAAGAATTAACTTTACTGGCTAGACTGTGATTCCGATCTCGATTAATTGGCTAAAGGATTCGGACGCATTTGCACTTTATAAACTTTAGGATAGTTGTCCACACCGCCCTCGTTGTGGAAACTTGCACGCGTGCCGGTCGTGCTCCACAAGCCCCTGCCTTTCCAGCCCGCTTTAGGGTCGTCAATCCGACCGTCCACATTTTTCGTAAAGAAGCCCAAAGGATAAGGCATGCGTAAGTTGACCAACTTATTATTCACAACAGCCAGGAGTGACTCACTTCCGTTGGCAGAGGCGATAGGTACATTCATGCCGAGCCCAAAAGTGTTGAAACGGTCAACCCAAATGTAATAAGCATGGTTTGCGCTACCAGGCTCGTTGAGGTTTTTAAACTGTGGGCCAGGCATAGGGTACAACTTCCATCCCTCTGCACAGTGTTTACCCTCTGCAGCGCTTGGACCGTTCAAAGGCCCCTTGCACAGTCGTCTATCAAAGCTTGCAATTTGTCCACTCGACAGTGCAGTCCATACGACACCGTTGCTATCTAGATCGATACCCCTTGGGCCAAATGTGCCCTCTGGGGGTTGATAAATCTCTGCAAGTGCTGTGTTGCTGGGATCTGAGCCTGGGTTGAGGCGAATAATATATCCAGGCTGATCGACACGGGAGAATCCGCGGTCCATAGATTGACCCCAGATCGAATCGTCTACTGGACTAGGCTGTACTCCGTAAAAAGCAGCCATTACCCTTTTATCTTTACTCGGATCAAGGGGTTGATTAGCCTCAACGTACTCATCACGCTTACCGTTTCCATTGGTGTCGATAATGAGCGGTGTCCAGCCCTGAGACTTCGCCTCGTCATGTGTTTCAAAATACATTTTGGTGTTTAACCAACCCACGACACCGCTTTGAGGTGGACCGCTGCTGGTCCATAGGGTGTTGTTTGCATCATGTCCAAAATAGACGTGGTGCGTGCTAAAGCAGGTGTTGATTAATTCCCACTGCTTTGTGGCTGGATCGTAAACAGAGAGTTGCCTTGCAGAAGTGTTCAAGGGCACGACAAGCGCCGAGGGATGCGTAGAGCCTTTCTTACAAAAGTCTGGATTCGCCTCGGGACGGATTCTCGCAGCGAACCAAACCCTTTGACTCTCATCCATGATTAGGTTGTGAATACTGGTGTGTCCGTCCCAGATTTGCTCCATACCCCAGTAGGCTGAATCTCCGTGCGCTAGGCTGAGGGAGGAGGGGGTGTTGGGATCTCTGTATGGATGGGTTATCGTAGATGCAACGTTTTTGACAGGATCCAGTGTCGGCACTAGGTCGGTACTCTCCTCTGGGGAGCCGTAAATGAGTCCATTTGCATTGATACTTGGATTGCGTTTGTCGGTTGAAATCGCATCATGCTGGTAATGTTTCGGGGACGCCCAGTCCCAAAGCGAATAAACCACATTTCTCTCCAACCCTTTGGGCCTCTCAGGTTTAGCAAACGGTAACTCACCCGCCGCTATACGGTCAGTCCAATCCGCAAACATGGTCAGCGCTTTCTCAGGACCCATACTGCCCAGTACCGTTGCCATATAGGGCTGAGCTTGTCCGGCCTGAGTGCGAACGGCCCAAGCAGTGAGGGAGTTTCCTTGGCTGTGAAATTTCTCAGGCACTTCGCGAATCCCTGGAGAACCAAGTGCATGACAGGACTGGCACATGTTTTTGACGGTGTCAATCCAAGCGGGCTGGGATTTCATCCCTGCAGGCATATCCATGTGTTTAGGAGAGTCTTTGGCAAAATCTTCTTTTGCTGGGATCTCCAGCAAGGAGTACCAGTACATACCGGGGTAGTACTGCGCAGCAGCTTTGGGGGATGGTGCAGTTACAGCGCGCAGTTGAAGAGTTTTACCTGGTCTTGCTTGCGTTTTGCTGGAATCAATCAAACCATAACCTCGCACCCAAACTTCGTAATTAGCACTTGGGAGTTGGGGGATGACAAATCGTCCTTTGTCATCTGTTACGACGATTTTTGCAAATTTTGTTGGCAAATCCTTCGTCTCTGCAATGACCCAAACGCCGGCCTCAGGGCCGTGGTCTCCGAGCACTTGCCCGCCAATATCTTTTTGAGATATTTTGACCACGTCAGCCTTTAGGGCAATGCCTTGGAGGAGTGAGAGTGCAAGGACTGTGCTGCGAAACGCGGTCCAAGTGAGGTTGGGTAATCGTGTTTTGGTCATGCTGGTTAATAGTTTAAAAGTTATTTTTTAAATTACGCGTAGTGAAATGTTTGGAAGGCCATCAATATGCCCCTCCATGGTGTCGCCAACCACCACAGGGCCGACATTTTCCGGGGTACCCGAGTAGATGATGTCGCCTGGCATCATCTCAAATGCTGAAGAGAGTTTGCTGATTTGCTCAGCAACAGACCAAATCATCTGAGACAAATTGGCCTCTTGTTTGATCACACCATTGACCTTCAGCCAGATAGCGCCCTGGGTGATGTGACCGAATTTCTCGACAGTATGAATGGGGCCAATGGGTGCTGAGTGATCAAAGCTCTTGCCGATTTCCCAAGGCTTTTTCTCGTTTCCCATCGCGCGCTGTAAATCACGGCGCGTCATGTCAAGTCCAATCGCATACCCGTAGACATATTCAAGTGCTTTCTCAACCGGAATATCTCGACCGCCTTTAGATAATGCCGCGACCAATTCAATTTCGTGGTGATAGTTTTTGGTCAGCGAGGGATAAGGATGGTTAATCAATTGTCCTGGTGGCACGAATTGAATGGCATCGGTAGGTTTTTGAAAGAAGAAAGGCGGCTCACGCGTTGGATCCGATCCCATCTCACGTGCGTGTGCCTCGTAATTACGACCGATACAGTAAATTCTTCGAACTGGAAACGCCTGGGTTGAGCCAACAATCGGAATTGTTGTCTGGGGAATCTCAAAGGGCGTTTTGGAAGCACTTTGAGCCAACGAGGACTGACTGTAGGTTGCCAGTGCGGTTGCCCCGACTAACCCTGCCTTTGAGAAAAGCTTCCTTCTTGCGAAATCCATTGCACTCCCTTTTCATCCAAAAAAGAAAGAATTCTAGTGTTGGAGGAATCTTTTCACCATGGTGTTAACTCGTAGAAGTGTTGTGTTGACTGATAAGGTTTTCGGAGGATGGAATTTTGTGTAAAGATTAAACTGGGAATACAATTGAAACTCAATTTTTGGAAACTTCAAATACCATGTACGCTTTTCAATACGAGCAAGCCTCCTCCGTTGCACAGGCAACGTCCTTAATCGCCGCAGGTGGGCAGGCTTTAGCGGGTGGGCAAACGATGCTTGCCGCAATGAAGCAGCGTTTGATGGCGCCCGAGAAGTTGGTGGATTTGGCTAAAATCAAAGAGCTTGTGGGTATTGAGGTCTCTAGTACCTCTGTGCTCATTAAAGCAATGACCACACACCAAGCCGTAGAGCTTAGTGCCGATGTTTTTAAGCAAATTCCTGCGCTCTCCCTTCTTGCGGGTGGAATCGCAGACCGTCAGGTGCGGGCACTTGGGACGATAGGCGGTTCAGTTGCTAATAATGATCCCGCAGCGTGTTACCCAAGCGCACTCTTGGCGCTAGGTGCAACGGTTATCACTCAGCAGCGCGAGATTGCAGCGGATGATTTTTTTCTGGGAATGTACGCAACAGCCTTAGAGCCGGGTGAATTAATTACAGGCATTCGGTTCCCCATTCCTCAGCGTGCTGGCTATGCCAAATTCAAACAACCTGCATCGCGCTTTGCCCTAGTTGGAGTCTTTGTGGCTCAAACCAAGGAGGGAGTTCGAGTCGCAGTAACCGGGGCAGGTAACGGCGTTTTTAGGCATGATGGGTTAGAGCGAGCACTTACACATAGATTCACAGTGCAGGCTGTAGACGGTGTAAAGATCGATCCTGCTGAGCTCAATAGCGATATTCATGCAAGCGCGCTTTACCGCGCAAACCTCATCACAGTTCAGACCAAAGAGGCAGTGCGATTGGCGCTAACGAGCACTCAATAATGCATCTCTTCAGGATGTGCCATCCATTACAAGTTCATTAGGCCCGGTCAGCCATGGATCTTTAAATCTCTTTTTTAGAAGATGCTTGGCGAATGGCAACCATTCGCTCAATGATGTTTGAGATATCACTCAAAGTAGTTCCGATCTGCCTTGGATCCAAGTCTTCCTCAGCAATTCGGATCGAGAAAGCATCCTCGGCTGCAAACACAAACTCCATCAAAGACAGAGAATCTAGACCTAGTTCACTCAGGGTTGAGGTAGGCGTTATTTTTTCAATAGACACCTCAAATTTATTCTTGAGAAGATCTATAAGGCTTGAGTAAATTTCAGAGGAGTTCATTTAGTAGGTAAGGAGAATATAGAAATAACTCAAATTGTTATCGCTTGCATTACGTGGCTGTCCAGCGGAGTTGTCCACAAAGGTACCTCCACCTAAAAAGGTTTGGTAGTAGGTTTGTTGAAAAACAATGTGGATATAAGGAATAGGGTCATAGTAGAGCTCAAATCCAGATCCTGATGTGTTCGGTGAGCCGTTGGCTGAGCAGTAGGTGAGGAGCGATGTTTGCTGGTTACAGGCGCCCGTGATCACATTGGGGTTTTGGTTGTAACTCCAGTACAAATTATCAACCGTTCCTTTAGAAGAGAATTCAAATACGCTTACGCCGTACTTACGTGCGTAATCATAGGTAACTTTTGATTTCAAAGTGACTAAATTGCTATTTGGGTTGTCATGACTCTTTCCAACCGAGCGTGGGCCCCAGTTCACATCCTCATAAATAAGGGTAGCCTGGGTTGAGAGGGAGTGTGTGCTGGTAATGTGTTGAAACTGCGCATCAAATCCATAGTCAAAATAGGTTCCAGATGCTGAGCCTACAACCAAGGGATCCCTTAGAAGGTGGGAGTTCATCCCGAATGTCCCAAACATGTATGAGTTCTCATCCTGAACTTTGTTCCAAGCAATGCGCCAGTAGGGGTTATCGCCCGAGGAAATGGAGTTCAGATTGGGCCCTGTGGTTGAAATAGTGCCCCAACCAGGTTGACTGCGTCGGTAATCTGTCAACTCTAAATAGAGCGTATCATCAATCATCGTGAACGCGCTCAGTCCAATGACCTGTGAGCTTAAACCCCCGTCAATTAAGCTTGTGGGACCAAATTGTCCCATGCCCCAGGCACTTTGTAACGTCGATGTTCTATAGGGAAAACTGAATCCGGGAGTTGTCGACCAAAGGTCTTGAACGCCTGGAGCGTTGTTGACGCTAAATCCCCAGGCCACACCGTGACCTCCTATAGTTGACTGGTTGGCTATTCGAACTTCGCTCGTGTCCAGGAAAGCGTCTTGCCCCACTTTAGTGCCTGTTTGTACACCGGAACTTCCATAAATGGGGTTGGTATTGGCAAGGCTTAATGTCCATTTTAGATAGCCACCCATGTTTTCAAAATATTTACCTGCGGCATAAAGGCTAACGTCTTCAGCGATGGGTTGATCATTTTTAGCAAGAAAAATATCTGGCGCAATGCTGGAGGAGGTACTTTTGATTTTGGTAACTGATCCTGTGGCAGTGATCGATAACGGCAGGACATTTTTTCCAGCCGTGTAACCCATTAATTTGAATTTACGACCTTCATGGGTTAACTCACCTACATTCAAATGACACACTGAGCAGGGTTGCTCGGTTTGCCTAGAAAATGTCGGCAAAGCATTCGCGCTCACCAAACAAAAAGTGCTCAGTGCGAAAAAAGAAAGCGTGTGAAATCTGAAATTCAAAAATGCTGTGTTCATTGTCTGCACCGAAACTCAAGTCCCTCAAAGGGGTAAGAGGCTTTAAAGCCCTAACCTGTGATGGCGTGAACCAAGGGTGTATGGGTAATGCTTGTGGGAACTAATAAAAAGTACTATGCGTAGTATTATCCTCGATTCAGCAAGTGCGTTTCATAAAAGTGGAAATGGATATCCGAATGGTTAAGTGGGTTGACTTCTTAAAAATTGCGCTCTCCGCTATTGCCAGAGACGTTCGCTCTGGTCAAATCAAAATGTTGGTAATCTCTACCAGTTTGGGCGTTGCTGCACTTTCCTCGGTCGGATTTTTATCCAACCGACTCGAGGCAGGTTTGGAGCGCGATGCACGACAAATGCTGGGCGGTGACGCAGTTGTGACAAGTAGTTCGGCAACAGATGAGGAGATTGTCCAAAAAGCTAAGTCCCTAGGACTGCAAAGCTCTCAGACCCTTAGTTTTCCAACAATGGCGCGCGTCGGTGATGTTTCTGTTTCAAAAAACCAGTCCAATTACAGCGCCGAAACCCGTCTCGTATCGTTAAAGGCTGTAGATGCTTCTTACCCTCTAAGGGGGGAGCTAAAAATTATTGGTGAGATTAAACCCTACCCAAACCCAAACCTAAACCCAAATCCAAACGTTCCTTCATCACCAAGCCCATCGGTTGCGACCCGAGAAGTTCCCACGAGCGGTGAAGTATGGGTCGAGCCCGGTTTGCTAGAGGCACTCGGAGTAGAGCAAGGCGCAATGATTAGGCTAGGACAAGCGCAGTTCCGAGTTGCTAAGGTTCTAACTTACGAGCCCGATAAGGGGGTAGGCTTTATGAGTTTTGCGCCTCGCGTTTTAATGAACCGAGCGGACCTGGAGTCCACGCAACTCGTGCAGCCCAGTAGTCGAATCAATTGGAGATTCGCAGTTGCGGGTAATGACCTGCAGATCAAAGAGTTCAGTGCTTGGGTGCAAAAGAGCATCGAAGGCACTGCCAACCGAGGCGTGAGGCTTGAGACTCTGGAGACTGGCCGACCTGAGGTCAGACAAACCTTAGACCGAGCCGCTAAATTTCTCAGACTCGTAGCGCTCCTAGCAGTGATACTCAGTGCAGTAGCGGTGGCACTGGCTGCGCGAAATTTCTCACACCAACACGTTCAAGACTGCGCCATGCGACGTGTGTTGGGACAAAGTCAACGCTCCATTACCAATTTGTTTATCGTTGAATTTATTCTCCTTGGGCTTTTCGCGAGTGGGCTGGGTTTATGCTTGGGATACGGCGTTCACTACATTTTTGTGCTTTTGCTGTCAGGCCTTGTCGATACTGTATTACCCCCGCCAAGCTACGCACCCGTCGTTCAAGGAATGGGAGTAGGCATGTGCAGCTTACTGGCCTTTGGCCTACCGCCCGTTTTGCAACTTGCAAGCGTTCCTGCCTTGCAAGTGATCAGGCAAGAGTTGGGAGGGTTCAAACGAATGCCAGTTCTGATTTGGTGCTTGGGCGGCTTAGGCCTGGCATTGTTGATGGCACTGGTGAGTCAAGATTTCTTACTCGCGCTCTACGTTGTGGGCGGCTTCACGTGCGCAATCGGTGTGTTCGCACTATTCAGCCAAGGCGCTATCTCGCTACTCAGGCGCTTGGTGGTGGAGCGCGCATCCCCCGTTTGGCTTCGTATCGCAACCCGTCAAATACATGCGAAAAGCGCTTACTCTGTTTTGCAGATCAGTGCTCTCGCGGTTGGGTTGCTTGCGCTTTTTTTACTTTTTCTGCTGCGAACGGATCTAATCCAAAGTTGGCGAAACGCGACCCCAAAGGACGCCCCGAACCGATTCGTGATCAATATACAAAGCGACCAAGCCAGTGACTTTAAGAATGCCTTAAACGCAGGCGGGGTCACTCAATTTGATTGGTATCCCATGATCAAGGGTCGCTTAGTCGCCATTAATTCTGAGACCGTCACGACCAATAGATAC
This sequence comes from uncultured Burkholderiales bacterium, assembly GCA_903949285.1. GTDB lineage: Bacteria > Pseudomonadota > Gammaproteobacteria > Burkholderiales > Burkholderiaceae_C > Limnohabitans. The sequence goes on along the minus strand of CAJAYT010000054.1, from coordinate 50,268 downwards.
AGTGATGAGCGGGCTCAGCATTTGGTCGATAGAGAGTTCAATCTCTCTTACAGTGATAAAGCGCCAGCGAACAACACCATTGTGGGGGGGAGATGGATTGAGGGTGAGGCAAATGCACTCAGTATTGAAGAAGGTATTGCTAAAACACTTCATCTGAAGCTCGGCGATATGCTTCGTTTTGATATCTCTGGCATTCCTTATGAGGCCATCATCACTTCTGTTCGCAAAGTGGACTGGAGCTCGATGAGAACCAATTTCTTTGTAATCTTGCCTCAAGGACAGATGCAGGACTTGCCCCAAAGTTACATTGCAGCCTTTAAGGCACCCAACGTGCGTGGATTTGACAATCTACTCGTGCATCAGTTTCCCAACGTGACTGAGATTGATGTTGGCTCTACTTTAAATCAGATACAAGTTATTTTGGATCAAGTGACAAATGCAGTAGAGTTTTTGTTTGTCTTCACTCTCCTTGCAGGCCTCATTGTTTTGGTTGCATGCATCCACAGTACCCTTGCATCAAGAACAAAAGAGTACGCGCTGATACGCGCGATGGGGGGGAGTAATAAATTGTTGAGGCAAATACAGCGAGCGGAATTATGGGGGATGGGAGCATTGGCCGGGTTGCTGGCCAGCTTGTGCGCGAGCGCAATAGGGTGGGGTTTGGCGGAGTTTGTTTTTGAATTTGAATGGATGGTCTCTCCCTACTTCATTGCATTTGGAATTGGGTTTGGGATAGTGATTGCCTGGGCCGCGGGGTGGCTGAGTTTGCGAAGCGTACTCAAGCAGTCCGTTGTGCAAACTCTACGAAGTCATTAGGGAAATTTTTTCTCAATCGATGGATGCGCTCCACCGGTCGTTCCAGCTGCGGTTTATAGTTTCATCCAAATCTCTGCGGTCGCGCTTTGTTGGGCGTCCATGCTCGATGCTGTTGGAGGGCTCACGCATATACTTTCTTTGCTCCGCCCAAGTCGACTTAGCTTGAAGGCTCTGGGGCGTCTCTTGGTACAAAAGTTGTGCAGTGCTTGCAGGTCCTCTGGTTTGAGATACCCCCAAAACACTCACAGTTTGAATAAACCCTTCGCGTCTGATGCTAAGTGTGTCACCTGCTTTGATATCGCGCGAGGGTTTGACCTCGGCGCCGTTCACTTGTATACGCCCTTTGTTCACTTCATCCGTGGCAAGGGTGCGGGTTTTAAAAAACCTTGCGGCCCAAAGCCACTTATCAACGCGTACTTTTTCTGTCATACATTTTTTTATCCAATAATCGCATAGTGTTTTTGATCGGCGCGCTATCAGCGTCCTTTTAGTAAAACGATCAACGCGCCGGCACCGCCTTGGGTTGGTTTGGCTTGAACGAAAGCCAATATCTCATCTTTTTGAACCAACCACGACTGGACCTTGGCTTTTAAAACGGGCGTCTTACCCGGTGAACCAAGTCCTTTGCCGTGTATGACGCGAATACAGCGCAGTCCATTTTTGATAGAGTCTTTTAAAAACGCACTCAAGTGCTCCCTGGCTTGTTCTCTACGTAGCCCGTGTAAGTCAACTTGTGCTTGCACGCTCCAGTCACCTTTTCTGAGTTTTTTGGTGATATCGGTGCCAATCCCTGGTCGACGAAAGCTCAGCGCATCGTCCGTATCCAGGAGAGAGGCCACGTCAAACTCATCGCTTAAGCTCTCGCGCAGCGCACTTTGATCGTCCTTGATTTGTTGAATCGCAATTGGAGGACTGGGCTCACTTTGCAAGGACACCCTGGGTTTAGCGGGAATGGGTTTGACAGCGCCCACAGCCCTTTTGAAGAGGTCTTGTTCGGCAAGTCTTCTCTGGGCTAATTCAGCCTGCTCTTTTCGTTTTTTCTCCTCCATAACGGCTCTCTCGCTGAGCGTGCGTTTAAGAGCTTCAAGGTCTTGGAGGGAGCGGGCTTTCATTAAAGAGGGGTTTTATTCTTGGGACCCGGGCCATTAACTTTCAACGAAGGCACGCTCAATCACAAAGTCGCCCGGCGTCGTTGTGCTTCCCTCTTTAAAGGATAGATCCTCTAGTATTTTCTTCAAGTCTTTGAGCATCTGGGGACTGCCGCAAATCATGATTCTGTCAACTGCTGGGTCAAAACTGGGTAAGCTCAGGTCTTGAAAGATTTTTCCGTTTGTTATTAAATCCGTCAAGCGGCCCTGATTTTTATAGGGCTCACGCGTGACTGTGGGGTAGTAAAGGAGTTGCTCGCTAATCATTTCACCCAGCAACTCGTGCTTGGGCAACTCCTCAGTGATGTAGTCATGGTAGGCAAGTTCGTTGACCTGTCGAACTCCGTGTACAAGAATAACTTTCTCAAATCGTTCGTACGTTGCGGGATCGCGAATAATACTCAGAAAAGGTGCAAGACCCGTGCCCGTGCTCATCAGGTAAAGATTTTTTCCGGGTAACAAATAATCAATCAGCAAAGTGCCAGTTGGTTTTTTTCCAACAATGAGTGTGTCTCCCACTTTAATATGTTGAAGTTTAGAGGTGAGAGGGCCGTCTTGCACTTTAATGCTCAAGAACTCCAAATGCTCCTCATAGTTGGGGCTCACAATGCTGTAGGCTCTGAGCAGGGGTTTGTTGTTTACCGTCAAGCCAATCATAGTGAAGTGACCGTTGGAGAACCTAAGACCTGCGTCTCGGGTCGTTGTGAAGCTAAATAAACGGTCTGTCCAGTGGTGAACAGTTAAAACTTTTTCTTCGTGAAAGGCACTCATTGGGGGTATTCAATTTTTTAATATTAAGCTACTGATTTTAGTGATGAATTGAAGCTCTTTGGCATTGCCCACTTATTCGTCCTTTTTGAGCGCGTTGTTCTGCCTTTATCCAACAGTTTTTTTGTTTTATTTTGAAAAGTTTTAAAAAGACGACAAGGGGCATTTGTTGTAATTATTTGGTATTAATTAATATTAAATCGCATTAACCCGTCTTGATGGGTCGTATCTTTCATACCAAACCGCTGCCCCGTGAACGGCGAAAACAGCCCTAGATTTGGGCCCTCGCATTGGGTGGGTGTGATAGGATCTTAGTAAACAAAGACCAACTTTGTCAGGATACAAAATGTCATTCGGATCTCTCCCTCAAAGCCTACCTCTTCAAAGTGAGTCACACCCCGAGCATGTCTTCAGCTCAAATCGACTCAAAGGGTGGAGCTTAATAGGCCCGAACACATTTCTTTTGGCTTTTGCGTTGTTTTTCTCCACTCTTCTATCCCCACTCGCTCACAGTGAGCTGGCTTACGAGATTGCAGTTTTCACAGATGAATTGGTTGCGCCTGGTGAACTTGGGACGCAGTTACATCTGAACACCACGCCTCAGGGCCTAAGCGTTCCAAGCTACTCGGGTGAAGTGATGAACGTGCATGGTCAGCGCTTAACCCCTGAATTCTCTTACGGTCTCAGTAGAACGGTTGAGGCGGGGCTCATGCTTCCTATGACACGCACCAACAACGGTACCCTAACAGAGGCGGGGTACATAGCACGCTTAAAGTATTTACCCGTTCAGTCTTTATACGGCGAAGGTGCGTTTGCAGGAATTAATATGGATTGGGGTCAACTCAAGCCCGAGTTTGAGTTGAATAAGCGTTTCTACGAATTACGTTATATCTTCGGATGGAAGGATGAGGACTGGCTCGTCTCATTGAATCCTATCTTTAAATGGACGCTACCTAGCGGCACTGTCGAGCACTCCCCCGAGTACACCATGGCTTTGAAGGGAAGTTACAGGCTGACAGCAACCTCTCGTTACGGTTTGGAATATTACAGCGGTAAAGGGCAGATCAATAACCTTACCCCCTACAGATTCCAAAACAATACGCTTTACTTGGTCTGGGACTATGACCGCAAACCCTACGAGATCAATTTCGGAGTGGGTAAGGGCTTAAACGGTTCCTCAGATGCATGGACGGTGAAAAGTATCGTTGCTTGGCCGTTTTAGGCCCGCAAGCGCTCCTGTTAAACGTATAGCGCGCGAGGGGCTTACGAGCCTTAATGAGCCCTAATGTTTTTGGCGTGCATGACTTCATGCTCTTTCGCAATAGGCACATCATTTTTAACGGCAAGTACCTCAGCCATAATGCTCACGGCAATCTCCGCTGGTGTTTTGCTGCCGATGTACAAGCCAATCGGTCCTTTGAGTCGCGCGATGCTCTCTGCAGAGACATCAAAGTGCTCTAATAATCTGTCCTTTCGAGCTAAATTATTGCGTCTTGAGCCAATTGCACCTACATAAAATGCCTCACTATTGAGCGCCTCTAAGAGAGCCAAATCGTCAAGCTTAGGGTCGTGGCTGAGCGCGATGACGCAGCTACGTCGATCAGGTTTAAAAATTTTCACCATATCGTCAGGCATCTCTTTGGACAAAGTAACGCCAGGCACTGACCAAGCTCCCGAGTATTCATCCCTGGGGTCGCAGACTGTGACGGCAAAGCCGTTAAATTTAGCCATGGTTGCGAGGTACTCTGCCATTTGACCCGCGCCAATCAGAAGCATTCTGTATTCAGGGCCAAACGTATTCGTAAGATTCACTTCATCAACGCTTAGCTCTGCAGGGCTCTCGCAGGGCAAAAGTCTCACTTCCCCGCTCTTTAAGCTCACCTGTCTTTGTATCAAGTGCCCTTGCTCTAAAACGTGAATCAATTCTTGGAGGGAGCTTGCCTGTGGATCAAACTCTAGAAGTAACTCAAGCGTTCCCCCGCATGGAAGACCAAATCGGTGCGCTTCATCCGCTGTGATGCCGTATTTAACACTGATGGGAGGGCCAATGGGGAGCTCGTTTGCAAGCGGCTTTGTTGGGCTCAAGGGCTTAGAAGACGCTGCGCTCGGCGTAATCATTGCGTAGGCCTTTGTGTACCGATCGATTAAATCATCCTCGATACATCCCCCCGAAACTGACCCTACAACCGCCCCCGTTTCACACAAAGCCATGATCGATCCTACGGGCCTGGGCGAGGACCCCCAAGTACGGATGACGGTTGCAAGCAAAGCACGTTGACCGCTACTGCGCCACTTGGCAATAGCTCGCAGGACCATAACATCAATGTTTTCCATTTATTTCAGAGTAAGCCAAAAATAAAGTAACAATAAAGATGCTGCAAAAGTAATGCCGTATAGGGCTTTTCGTGCGAACGGATTGGACTCAAGGTAGAGGGACTGATCAGGTCGAACTTGGCCATCTGATGCTTGAGATGAAGCTTGTGTGGATGCCTCTGGACCGAAGCCCCCGTTTTGATTTAACTCATCTTCAAGGGCTTTATCAAATCGTTTGAAGAAATCGTCCGCCAACGATTTCGCTGCGCCCTCAATCAAGCGTTGACCCAGCTGCGCTATTTTCCCCCCCACTTGTGATTGAACGGTATAGGTGAGCTCGCACCCTCCCTCGGCAATAGGCGTTAGTTTAACTTTAGACTCACCCTTACCAAAACCTGCCATGCCCCCCTGCGCTTCAAAGACCAAGGAATATGAGTCCGGCGCAGAGATGTCTTTTAAGAAAACTTTGCCGTTGAACTTGGCCGCGACTGGGCCGATCTTGAGGGCAACCGTTAAAGCGTACTCAGTATCACTCACACGTTCGAAGCGCTCGCAACCGGGAATGGCTTGTTTGAGAATGGCGGGGTCGTTTAGAGCTCTCCAAGCTTGAAGTTGAGATGCACCTAGTTGACGGTGTCCAAGTAATTCCATTGATTGCGCTCCGTAAAATGCTTTTTTAGTTTTAAATCAAGGGATATATTTTCACACACTTGTTTGGTATGTGCTTACTTGCTATGTTTTTAGGTCCCTCAATAACCTACAAAGGTATTGGAGCCTATCGTAAAAGTCTAGTTACGACTTCGTTGCCTTAACGACAGAGTAGCGCATGAGCGTTCTCTCTCGAGCTTTTGCATGATCAACGATGGGGTGGGGATAATTCTTTCCCAGTTGTAGGCCAGCGCCAAGGAGCTCCATCGGCTCTGCCAGCCAAGGGGTGTGCAGCGTTGGTAATCCCAGTCCCTTGAGCTCGGGCAAATAGCGGTAGATGAAAATGCCTTTGGGGTCAAATCGCTCGCTCTGACTAGTGGGGTTAAATATTCTGAAGTAGGGCTGCGCGTCGCATCCACTTGAGCTTGCCCATTGCCAGCCTCCGTTGTTGGAGGACAGATCAAAGTCAATCAAGTGTTTTGCAAAATACGCCTCGCCCCATCTCCAATCAATTCCAAGGTCCTTGACCAAGAAACTAGCTACCACCATGCGAAGCCGGTTGTGCATATAGCCCGATGAATTGATTTGTCTCATCGCAGCGTCTACGATTGGAAACCCTGTTTGTCCCTCGCACCATGCGGCAAAGAGCTTCTTGGCCGCTTTATCATCCTCCCACTGAATATTGTCATACTCGGGTTTGAATGCTTTAGTGACTACTCTGGGGTGGTGATGCAAAATTTGGGCGTAAAAATCTCTCCAAATCAGCTCGGACAACCAAACGGCTGCTCCAGCCGATCCTGCCCGAGAACGCTCCAAAGCCGTGCGTGCAAGCTCTCTAATCGAGACAGTCCCAAAACGCAGGTGCACTCCAAGGTAGCTGGGCCCTTTGACACTTGGGAAATCTCGTGTCTCGTTGTACAGATCCATTCGTTTTAGGAAATCTTTGAATAAAAACTCCCCCCCATCAATGCCCGTGTGTACGCCCAATTCTTTGAGGTTAGTGAGCTCAAATCCAATATCTTCGAGACCGTGCATCTGCGCGGGTAGGCGTTTGAGTTGGGCGGGCTTTAGAGTTGCAAACTTCGCTTTGTATGGTCTGATGTCAAAGGACTGAAGGTCGAGTTCGGTCACCTTTTTGAGCCATGCGTTTTTATAAGGTGTAAAAACTCCGTAGGGCTTACCCGTTTGATTGAGCACCTCACTGCGCTCAAAGATGACGTGATCCTTAAAGTCAAAGTAAGACACCCCCTTGGCTGCCAACTTGCCCCTGATGGTCGAGTCACGTTTGAGGGAGCTCGGCTCATCGTCGTGATTGGTAAAGACAGCTTGAACCTCCAAAAGCTCTGCTACAGAAGGTATCTCCTGGACTGCACTCCCGTGCAGGGTAATAAGACGCACTTCGCTAGATTGAGTGAATTTTTTCAGATGCTCATCAAGGTTGACCAAAGAGGCCTGAATAAACTCAACGCGTCGATCCTGCCTGGGCAGGGGGTTTAAGATGTCTGTATCAAACACAAAAACGCAATAAACCTGGGCGCAGTGCTTGAGTGCGAGAAATAAGGCGTGTTGATCTTGAAGGCGCAAATCGCGTCTAAACCAGACCAAGCCGGACTGAAAATTATCTATAGTGTGTTTATGCACAGTTTTGCCTAAAGGTTAGCTTATTGTAAGAAATGCTTAAAGGACGTTGACAACAATCAAGTAAAATGAGTTTATGACAACACCAACCGAATCAATCAATTTAACCCATCATTTTTTGATTGCAATGCCTGGATTGGCTGATGATTCTTTTTCTCGAAGTGTGGTGTATCTTTGCGAGCACAGTGAGAGGGGAGCTTTGGGTTTGGTTATCAATAAACCCAGTGACATGAGTCTGCGTAGTTTATTTGAAAAAGTCGAGCTGCCCCTGACTAGGCCTGATTTAGACTCCTCCATCGTCTTTCAAGGTGGGCCAGTGCACACGGAGCGGGGTTTTGTGCTCCATGAGCCTATGCTAAAAATGACCGAGACCGATGGTGAGACCGTTTACGCATCAACCCTTTGTGTTCCCGGTGGTTTAGAGATGACCACTTCTAAGGACGTTTTAGAGGCATTGGCCACTGGAGCAGGGCCTAAAAGGGTATTGGTCTCACTAGGCTACTCCGCTTGGGCACAGGGACAGCTTGAATCTGAATTGGCTGAGAACAGTTGGTTGACCGTTGAGGCTGACGCCAGCGTGATTTTTGACACCCCCTCTGAGCAACGCTACGACAAAGCGCTTTCTTTATTGGGCTTGCAGGCCTGGATGTTATCTCCAGACGCGGGGCATGCATGAGCATAGATCTAACCCCGGTCCTAGCCCCATTAGTAGCCCCATTGCTACCCCCATTACCCCATTCCAAACTCAGTGAGATTCGCACTTGAACGGTTTGTCCATTGACACTGTGCACCCAACCGAACAAATTTTGTCCTACAACCTCTTTATGGGGCTCGATTACGGGGTAAAGCGCATTGGTATCAGTATTGGCAATAAGTTGCTCCGCGAGGCTAAGCCTTGTCAAAGTGTGAGCGGTACCGCTGCTCAGCAGTGGACGCAAATCGCCGAGCGTATTCTTCAGTGGGAGCCCGAGGCCCTAGTGGTGGGCGTGCCCTTTCATCCTGACGGTGCAGAGCATGAGAATACGCATAAGGCCAGGCGCTTTATGCGCCAACTAGAGGGGCGCTTTAAACTACCCGTATTCGAGGTGGATGAGCGCTACAGTACGACTGAAGCTATTAGCGCACAAAACCATGGTTTTGCATCTCAGTCAAAGAAATCAGCAAAAGTAGATATCGACTCAGAATCTGCTTGCATCATTTTGAATCAATTTTTTCGGACCCTCAAGCCATGAGCACAGTAAACCACGGACACATAGAGTTAGATGCGGAGTCTATTTATAAGGAGTTTTGTGCGGGCATAAAACCTTTGATCAAACCGACCACGGCGATCGTAGGTGTCATCTCCGGTGGCTCTTGGCTTGTTAAAAGATTGGTTCAAGATTTACAGCTCAACTGCCCAGTAGGCTCCATCTCCTCAGGCCTGCACAGGGATGACTTTGCGCACCGAGGGTTAAGTGACGGTGGGCAAACAAAATTACCCTTTCAGGTCGAAGGCGCAGACATCTTACTCATCGACGATGTGCTTTATACAGGGCGTACCATTCGAGCAGTTTTAAATGAGCTCTACGATTTTGGGCGTCCAGCGCGTGTGCAACTCGCTGTTTTGGTGGACAGGGGTGGGCGCGAGTTACCGATTCAAAGTGACTTTGCAGCTGTCAGGCTGAGTTTGACCTCGGGTAAAAAGCTCACGCTTGAACAAGATACCCAAGGGCACTTTAAATTTTCAATGGAGTCAAAGAGTGCAACATAAGCGCAATCCACAACTTAACAAAAACGGCGAGCTGATTCATCTGTTGTCCACTGAGGGACTGTCCAAACAGCTTTTAACCCATATTTTGGATACTGCAGAGAACTTCGTATCGATAAGTGATCGAGAAGTTAAAAAGGTGCCGCTTCTCAGAGGTAAAAGTGTTTTCAATCTTTTCTTTGAAAACAGTACTCGAACTCGGACCACGTTTGAGATCGCAGCCAAGCGTCTCAGCGCTGACGTTATCAATTTAGACATCGCCAGATCCTCTACAAGTAAGGGTGAGTCACTGTTAGATACGATTGCTAACTTGTCGGCCATGGCTGCTGACATATTTGTGGTGCGTCACAGTGAATCGGGCGCGCCTTATTTGATTGCTCAAAATACAGCTCCTCATGTGCATGTGATTAATGCGGGTGACGGCAGACATGCACACCCTACGCAGGGACTGCTTGATATGTATACCATTCGCCGCTACAAAGGGGACTTCTCCAACTTGTGCGTTGCGGTGGTGGGCGATGTGTTGCACTCCAGAGTTGCTCGCTCCGATATTCACGCCCTAACGACTTTAGGGTGCGCTGAGGTGCGAGTGGTTGGACCCAAGACTTTAGTTCCCTCAGATATGGCGCAAATGGGAGTGAGGGTTTTTAATAATTTTGATGAAGGCATCAAAGGATGCGATGTTGTGATCATGCTCAGACTTCAAAATGAGCGCATGAACGGAGCATTGTTACCCTCATCTCAGGAGTACTTTAAAGGTTTTGGGCTGACGCCCCAAAAGTTAGCTTTGGCAAAGCCAGATGCGATTGTGATGCATCCTGGGCCTATTAACCGGGGCGTTGAAATTGACTCCGCCGTTGTTGATGGCCCTCAAAGTGTGATACTTCCGCAGGTGACCTTTGGAATAGCGGTAAGAATGGCGGTGATGTCTATAGTTGCAGGAAATGAGGCATGAATATCCTAATTAGAAATGGTCGAGTTATCGATCCGGCGTCCTTACTAGACAAAGTCTGTGATGTGTATGTTCAAAACAATTGCATATTGGCTATTGGAACCCACGAGCAAGACTTCAAAGCTGATCAGACCATAGATGCTAATGGACTGGTCGTAGCGCCTGGCTTGGTCGATTTAATGGCCAGGCTTAAGGAGCCAGGTTATGAGCACGAAGGGATGCTGGAGTCAGAGCTTAATGCCTGTGTGTCGGGTGGTGTCACCACACTGGTTTGCCCACCCGATACCGATCCTGTTTTAGATGAGCCTGGGCTTGTGGATATGCTTAAGTTTAGAGCTCAAAAAATGAACTTAGCCCATGTTCATCCCTTAGGAGCATTGACCAAAGGTTTGAAGGGTGAGGCGTTAACGGAAATGTTTGAGTTGACGCAGGCCGGATGCATTGGATTTGGTCAAGCCGAGACATCAATTTGCAATACCCAAGTCTTACAACGAGCGATGCAGTACGCAGCAACGTATGGTTACTGTGTTTGGTTAAGGCCACAAGATTATTACCTGGGGCGCGGCGTTGCTGCAAGTGGTCCTTTGGCGACTCGTTTAGGATTGAGCGGCGTGCCTGTGGCTGCAGAGACGATAGCTTTAAACACAATCTTTGCACTCATGAGAAGCACGGGAGCAAAGGTTCACCTGTGTCGTCTGTCTAGTGCAGCTGGAGTAGCCCTAGTTGCTGCAGCCAAAGCAGAGGGTTTGCCTTTGAGTTGCGATGTAAGTATCAACTCTTTGCACTTGATTGATCAAGATATTGGATATTTTGATGCGCGGGCAAGACTAACTCCTCCCCTTAGACAGCAAGCTGATAGAACGGCATTGCGCGAGGGACTTGCAAGCGGGGTGATTGATGCATTGGTCTCCGATCACAATCCCGTAGAAGGTGATTTAAAAGCGCTCCCCTTTGCACAGGCTGAACCCGGTGCGACTGGGGTTGAACTCTTGCTCAGCTTGGCGTTAAAGTGGGGGGCAGAGCAAAAATTAGATTTGGTGGACACGATGAGAGTGGTGACCAGTGGCCCCGCAAAGTTATTGGCACATCAGTCAAGCGAGGGTCTTTCAAACTCAGCTCACTCCAGCATCAGTGTCCCAAGTCTTGGAGGTGCAGGTGAACTACGGGTGGGCGCAATCGCTGACATTTGTATCTTTGATCCGCAGACGAGCTGGATGGTCCAGTCTAAAGAACTTTGCAGTCAAGGCAAGTTCACCCCATTTGACTTTGACATGAGTGGCTCGGCCATGACAGGTTCAGTCAAATGGACTTTAGTAAATGGACAAGTGGTTTACGCAAAAGACAACAAGTGAGACTTTTGTTTGAGTCAGATTATTGCCCTGGAAACACTCATTCTTGAAATACCTTATCGCTTCATACCGCTTTGCGGCTTTATTACTCAAGATCGGTAAAGGCTACTTCACTGTCTTAGTTTTATTTCCATTTTTGGATCAGCACGCCAGAGCCTTGGAGGTACAGAAATGGTCCATTAATTTATTGGACTGTTTTGGGATTATTGTTCAAGTTGAGGGCGCATTTACTTTTAAAGGTCCCTTGTTAATAGTCTCAAATCATATTTCTTGGTTAGATGTGTTGGTTTTGCACTCAATTGGTTACTGCAGATTTGTTGCAAAATCGGAGATCAGTCAATGGCCCGTGTTTGGGTTTCTTTCAAAAAAAACGGGAATGTTTTTTATTGAACGACACAAACCCCGAGACGCAATGAAGGTTGTTGTTCAAATGACGGATGCACTTTTGAGCGGTGAGGTACTTGCAGTGTTCCCAGAAGGAACAACTGGCGATGGGACGAGTTTGCTTCCATTTCATACCAATTTGTTACAGCCTGCTGTGAGCGCGAATGCGCCAATCATTCCTATTTGCATTGCATACAAAGACAGGTCCAGCGATGAGCCGTGCCATGCACCTGTATTTGTGGGGGAGACAACGTTATTGCAGTCTATTTGGGCCACGTTAACTGCAAGGCCTATTTCTGCCCAGGTCAAAGTAGGTGGGCTGAGTTATTGCAGTGCTCGCTCGCGTAAGGAGTGGTCTGAGGAGTTGCACCAATTAATATCTGCCTTAATCGCAAGTCCATCCCCGTTTGCGGCTGAGCGCTCTTGAGGGAGGCAATCGGCTTTTGTAAGCACTTACCAGGCACTTTCTATGTCAAAGAGTCGGCCCATATATTTTGCGCCCAACCAAACGCAAAGTCTCCCTCCTCTTTGCTGGGCTGTGCGGACATGCCACCCGAATTGGGGAGAATTTTGAAAGTCTTCTCTACACTATCGTACTGGTGAACGGAGGCTATATAGATTGCTTGGCTTGGATCTACAAAGCTATAACAAGTGTTAGTAAGAAAGGGGTGAGGATTCACCTCAAAAGCACAGAGTTTAGAGATGATTGCAGCAGCGGCGACTTTTGCGTGCGCGTTTGCCATGTGAGCGGATTTGGGCATGTACGGTCCCGCTTGTATAGCGTCCCCAAGCACATGAATGTGAGGTGCTACGGTCGATTCAAAGCTGAGGAAATCGACTTCACACCAACGTTTGTTAATATTGGCAAGTCCCGTTTGAGTCGCAATCGCTCCAGCGCGCATGGGCGGTAGAACGTTCAGTACTTGAGCACTAAGATCCTCTTGTATCTCAAATTTTAGGGTATTGTTTTTGCCGTCCACCTCAAGAACTTTATGGTCTGCGCGGTACTCCAAATGATCAGGATAATTGTTGATCCAGAATTTTTTAAAGAGCGCCCCCTTAGAAGTTACATCTTGATTGGCATCTAGGATGATAACTTTTGATTTGGGCTTGAAGTGTTTAAAGTAATAGGCAATCTGGGAAGCTCGTTCGTAGGGTGCTGGGGGACAGCGATAAGGCAACTCTGGTACTGTGATTGCAAACACCCCGCCGTCTTTCATACTCTCTAACTGCATTCTGAGTTGGAGCGTCTCCTCTCCCGCGCTCCAAGCCTGAAGAATACTCCCCTCACTCTTTGCTTGCAAGAGACCTTCTATGCTGGAGTACATCAACTCAACGCCAGGCGAGACAATCAACTCATCGTACTCGAAGACAAGCCCTGAGCGAGTCAAAACTCTTCTGCGAGATGGATCAATGGATGCGACCCAATCTTTAACGATTCGTGTGCCGTGATTGTTTTGTAGTTGCTCATAACTCTTGGTGATGTAGCTCATTGGTTTTGAGCCTCCGATCACCAAATTGGATAGCGGACAGGAGACGAACTGCGCGTCTGGCTCAATGAGGGTTACTTGGAGTTGGTGGTTGGAGAGAAGCCTTAAGTATTTACTCGCCGTAGTCCCCGCGTAGCCCCCTCCAACAACAACAACGCGCGCTTTCGCTAGTGAATGTGTTACGGTTTCAGGCAATCTTGGGGACGGCGCTTTGTGTAAGACCCTCTCTGGTTGGCCGTAAGCTCCTTGCAAGAGGGGGCTAGTAGCCAAGGCGGCGCTTAGGCCATGTTTGATTAAATATCTTCTTTGCACAATGAATGAGTGGCGTTAATATTTTAAAGTGGGACTTGTCCCTGGGTTGAATTGGTTTTCATAGTAAACGCCGGCACTCTTGACTTGCTCATCACTCAGCCCTCTGGCAAGTCTTGCCATAACAGAGGAAGATGGACTCGCAAGCCTAAAGGCTTGCATCTTCTCATAAAACTTTTCACTGGGTAAGCCTGCAAGATTGGGGATGTTGGAGCCCGGCTCAGATACACCAAACGTGCCGTGGCACTGGGCGCACATGCCCGCGTTGGTCTGTTGCACAAGTGCATTTTGTGCAGCACTTGTAGTCGAGCCTGGAGATAAGTTTTGATTTTCACTCTCAGCATGTGCAGGATTTTGTAGTTGAGGTACGAGAATCAAGAGTAAGACACTCAACGACTGTGCAGCGAACATAGTTCGCTGGCAGTTTGACAAATGGACTTTAAAAAAAGGGAGTGAGGAGCTCATGGGGTTGCGCTGCATCTGTCTTGATTTGATTTCTTATAGTTTGCAAATTCAGGCACAATGATAGGCTATTTGAAAAATATTGGCTGAATGAGTTAATAGGAGTTTGAAAAATGATCAATACTCGACGTGAAGTGTTAAAGAAAAGTGCTCTTATTGCGGGGCTTTTAATGCAGTCCTTGGGCTACATGCGAAGTGCAAGTGGCTATCAGCAAAATGCCTTCGATGCTAAAACTGTTTTAGAGCTTTACAAAAGCTTGGGTTTGGCTATGCCAGTTGAGAGCAAGCAAATTGTTTTAACAACCCCTGAGATAGCTGAAAACGGAGCAGTTGTTCAAGTGGCGGCTAACACTTCGCTCCCCAATATTCAGCGCTGGATTTTCTTGGTAGAGAAAAATCCAGTCCCCTTAATAGCCATCTTTAACATGACCGAACAAGTCGCGCCGGCGGTGACTCTGCGCTGTAAATTCGCACAGACATCGGACTTCATTGCAGTGGCCCAGTTGAGCGACGGTAAGGTTTACTTCTCCAAGAAAGAGGTGAAGGTGACTCTGGGGGGGTGTGGTGGCTAATTCGTTGAAACTAAAAGTCGCTGAGCCAATGCTGCCCGTGACTGAGACGTGTAAGGTTTTTTTCTTTATCCATTCAGCTTTTGGAGTCCATCATGTCTGATCCAATGAGAATACGTTTGCAATCACAAGGTGAGCTGACAACTGTAAAAATATTAATGAGTCATGAGATGGAGTCTGGTCAAAGGAAAGACGATAGCGGCAAGATTGTTCCCATATGGAACATACAAGATGTTATTGCAACTTTGAATGGGAAGGTTGTGATGACGGCGGAGTGGGGTGGCGGGGTTTCTAAAAATCCATTCTTTCAATTCGTCTTAAAGGGCACTAAAGCGGGTGACAAGTTGAGTGTGACTTGGCGCGATAACCGAGGCGATTCGCGCACAGACGAGGCCGTTATTAGTTGATAGTGGTTGAAAAGAAAAATGCCAACTATTAACTTCCTCTCAATACGCTCAGGTCTAAGGGCGCTCCTGCTTTGCATCCTCGGCATTTATGCGTTGACAGGATCTGCTCAAACCCCGCAGCCCAAAGACACCACAGACGCTGCGCTGGCGCAGTACCGTCAAATGCTTCAAGAGGCCAATCCTGCTGATTTGTATGTTGCTAAGGGACAAGCCCTTTGGGCTCAAGCGCGCGGTCCTAAAGCGCAGTCCCTTCGAACTTGTGATCTGGGCCTAGGTTCTGGCGTTGTTAAGGGGGCTTGGGTTCGATTGCCTCGGTACTTCTCAGACACCGGACGGGTTCAGGACCTGGAGTCAAGGTTAATCACCTGTATGCATGATATTCAAGGCTTTGACGAGCAAGAATTGATTGACCTGGATTTCTCCAAGGGTGAGCGTTTGACTATTGCACAACTAGCCGCTTACGTCTCTTCTGAGTCAGAAGGGATGCCTTTTAACGTACCCCAAACTAACCCAGTTGAGCGAGAAATGTACGCTATTGGGCAAGAGCTTTTTTACATGAGAGCGGGTACGCATGATTTTTCATGTGCAAGTTGTCATACCCAAGACGGACGAAGAATTCGCCTTCAAGATTTACCAAATCTGAACACTCCTGCTGGTGCTGGGTTTGCATTTGGAACATGGCCCGCTTACAGGATCTCAACTGGATCTATTTGGAGCATGCAGCAGCGGTTAGCCGATTGTTACAGGCAGCAGCGCTTTCCAAAGCCAAAGTTTGTGAGTCCAGCCACAATTGCATTGTCTGTCTACTTGGGTGTTAATGCGAGCGGGCAGGTTGCGCAAGCGCCTGGTTTGAAAAGATAATGTTTAAATTAGCAATGAATTCACTTGTTAGAAAATGTCAATTCTCTAAATTTGCGCAGGTAAACAAGGGGTACGGCGTGGTTCGAGCGATTCACTCCAAAAAATATTTATTGAGTTTGTTACTGGTCCTCGCGCAGCCGCTTCTAACGAGCTGTTCTCTTTTTGACCAAAGCGTGTCTGGGTCGAGTTTTGATTCCCATTTAATAGAGCAAACACACAGTGTTGTTGCGCTGTCCTTTGAAGCTAAAGGTCAGGCAGGACTGGATCGTTTAAAGCAAGACCGCACCCAAGAATTTTGTTCAACACAAAGAGGTTTTAAGGGATCAACTTCTGCCACCAATGCTTTGGACCCTCAATCTTCGCAAAATAATTCAATCGGCCAATTGACGGAGCAATTAAGACTAGAAAATCTTGCGATGATTCAGCAACCCACAGATGGTAATTACTTGGGTGACTTTAAAAGAGGTGAGCTGATCGCCCAAGACGGACGGGGCAAGACCTGGACTGACCCCCAAGGCTCTGTGAACGGAGGCAATTGTTATAACTGTCATAGGCTCAGTAAGAACGAGATATCCTACGGATCCCTTGGGCCAAGCTTATATCAATACGGTAAATTAAGGGGTATCACCAGCCTGGACGTCTACTTGACTAAGGTCAAAGAAGGCGCCAGTGATCCGCTTATTCAGTACACATGGGGTGTTCTGATGAACTCTAAAGCTTATGATCTTTGCACCGTCATGCCTAGATTTGGCGTGACGTCCAGTGCTTCCGCTCACGAGCAAAACTCTCCTATCCTGACTCAAGAGCAAATCAAAGACTTAATGTCTTTGCTGTTGGATCCCCGCTCACCGGTTAATGATTGATCAACAGCTTTGAGCCTACCGCAAGCTCCTTTGTAATTTTGCAATTTTGCAATTCTTTCTATGCAATTGCCCTGCCTCTTTGCATAGATCCCTCGTCCAATGGTCCCTCAAAAGCTTGAATCCCTCTTGCTTATATTGGTAAATACGGGTTGAATTGAGAAAAAATTGTGGCACAGTGATCTGCAATTAAAAGCTCAGGGAGTTGGTGATGAAAACTGATCAGGAAGTTAGTCGTATGAATAATTCTCCAGTTGAGAGTGATTCAACTGTTTCAAGTGTGGGTGCTGATTCAACAACTCAGCATGCGCCGACGACTTGTGCCAGTTGTTGTAACTTACCGCGGCGAAGGGGTTTATTGACAGGACTTCTCGGAGCGGGTCTTTTTGCTGGCGCTGAGATGATGGGGCGCACGCCCTTTGGGCGGGAAGCGGCTGCTCAAAGCGCCATCAACGACTCACTCTTAATTGACGTGCACCACCATGTGTTCGCTCCTGATTATGTGAGGGAGTTGGAGGGTGCTAATTTGGCAGAAAACCCTGCACGCAAATGGTCACTCAGCAAGAGTATGGATGATATGGATAAGGCGGGTGTGAGTAGGGCGTTTACCTCTCCGACCACGCCAGCTGCAAGTTTTGGGGACGCTACGATGCGCGCGCGTGTTGCTCGGATGTGCAATGAGTATGCGGCGAAGTTGGCACAGGACTATCCCACCCGGTTTGGTTTCTTTGCAACCCTGCCGATGTTGGATGTTGAGGCAAGTTTGGCAGAAATTGCTTACAGCATGGATGTGCTCAAGGCCAACGGGATCGCTATGCTCACCAGTTACGACGGGAAGTGGCTTGGAGACGCTTCTTTTGCGCCCATCATGGATGAGATCAATCGGCGCAAACTGGTCGTTTATACACACCCAGCCAATCCTAAATGCTGCTCTGGGTTACAAAGTGGTATACCGGGCTCGACCATTGAATTTGCGACAGACACGACCCGAACGATTACGAGTTTGTTGTTTTCTGGTGCTGCCCAAAAATTTAAGGATATTCGCTTTATCTTCTCCCACGCAGGAGGGACGATGCCCTTTTTGATTGAGCGACTCACTATGCTACCTACTTTGAATGCTGAGTTTGGTAAAAAAATAACCCCAGAGCAAGTTCTCCAACTGATTCGGGGTTTTTATTACGACACGGCGCAGGCAGCTCATCCTGGTGCATTGTTGTCTTTACTCAATTTGGTTGATGTCTCACAGGTTCTGTTTGGCACCGATTACCCCTATAGAACCTCGCTGGATCATGTGCAGGGTCTGGCCAATTACGGTTTTAGTAAGGGGGACTTAGCATCGATTCGGTATAAAAACGCTCAAAAATTGCTTAAAATTTAAGCAAAATTAGCTTTCTGGCACAAAATAGGATCTCAATCCAACGATATGCCAGGGATATGCCAACGAAAGCCCATGGTCAATAAAATATCACTCCAAGCAGTTGTGTGGCGTCGTTCAACAATTGCTACAATCATCCCCAGTTAGAAAGCTAGGGTAACCCCTGGATTGTTGTTGGCCGTATCAACTTAGGGATAACTCCTTAAATTTTTGATTCTTTTTTCTTAGGCAATTAACGTGAACAAGATGATCGATCTTTCCAAAAAGCTGGCCTCAGGCCTTTTATTCATTGGTGCTTGGGTTTCAAGTGCTGCATGGGCGGTAAATGATTTACCTGGAGGTCCTGGTGTTCGTGAATTGAATATACAAATGCCAGCTACGAAAATCGCTGAAGAGCAGGTTTGGTTGCATTGGTTCATGATGGTCATTTGTACGGTGATTTTCATTGCTGTGTTCGGAGTTATGTTTTACTCCATACTCAAGCACCGTAAATCAGTGGGACACAAAGCCGCTAATTTCCATGATTCCGTCAAAGTGGAAATTGCTTGGACTATCATTCCTTTCATCATCGTTATTTTCATGGCTTTGCCTGCAACCAAGGCTGTTGTGGCTGAGAAAGACACCTCTAATGCTGACCTCACCATCAAGGCAACTGGCCAGCAGTGGAAATGGGGTTACGATTACTTGAAGGGTGAGGGCGAGGGTATTTCTTTTGTTTCAACTCTTGATAACGATCAGCGCATCATGTCCAACAACGGGGCTAAAGGTGTTGATATTGATGATTATTTGCTCAAAGTAGACAATCCACTGGTCGTGCCTGTGGGTAAGAAAGTTCGTATCATTACAACGTCAACTGATGTGATTCACGCGTTTGCTGTACCTTCATTTGGTATCAAGCAAGATGCGATTCCCGGGTTTGTTCGCGATACCTGGTTCAGAGCGGAGCGGGTTGGTGACTTTCATGGGCAATGCCAAGAGTTGTGCGGCAAAGAGCACGCATACATGCCTATTGATGTTAAGGTTGTGAGCCAAGAAGACTACACAAAATGGGTTGGTGAGCAACAACAAAAATTAGCATCCATGAAGGATGACCCCAACAAAATATGGTCTAAAGAAGATTTGCTTGCTAGGGGCTCTAAAGTCTACGCAGCCAACTGCCAGGTCTGTCACCAACCCAACGGCAAAGGTGGTGGTCCAGTTAAGCCTTTGGACGGTGCAGCAGTCGTCTTGAATGCGGATAAAACCAAGCAAATCATGGTGCTGTTGAACGGACAAAACAACGGCGCTATGCCAAGTTGGAAAGCTTTAAGTGATACAGATTTGGCGGCTGTCATCAGCTTCACAAAGAACAACTGGTCTAATAAAACAGATCAGATCGTTCAGCCATCAGAAGTTTTAGCAAACCGTAAATAATTGAAATTTTTAAGCATCAGTCTTTAAAGGAAATCAGCATGAGCGCAGTTCTTGACCCCCATGGGCATATTGCAGGCGATCACGATCATGATCACCACGGAGCACCTCACGGTTGGCGCCGTTGGGTGTTTGCGACCAACCACAAAGATATTGGAACCCTTTATCTTTTATTCGCATTCACCATGTTCTTAATTGGTGGTGTGCTTGCTTTGTTAATCCGTGCAGAACTCTTCAAGCCAGGTCTTCAAATTGTGAATCCCGAGTTGTTCAATCAACTCACCACGATGCATGGATTGATCATGGTCTTTGGTGCGATCATGCCGGCCTTTGTTGGTTTTGCCAATTGGATGGTTCCCCTGCAAATTGGCGCCTCAGATATGGCCTTTGCGAGGATGAATAACTTCAGCTTTTGGCTGATGATTCCTGCGGCACTTATGTTGGCTACATCTTTCTTTGTGCCAGGTGGCGCTCCCTCTGGTGGTTGGACTTTGTATGCCCCACTGACGCTACAAATGGGGCCCTCAATGGACTCCTCTATTTTCGCGTTGCACTTGTTGGGCGCAAGCTCCATCATGGGCTCTATTAACATTATTGTTACCATCTTGAACATGCGTGCCCCTGGCATGACCTTGATGAAGATGCCCATGTTTGTATGGACTTGGTTGATTACGGCCTATTTGTTGATTGCAGTTATGCCTGTGCTCGCTGGCGCAATCACAATGACGCTGACAGATCGCCATTTTGGTACGACTTTCTTTAACCCAGCAGGCGGTGGTGATCCAGTGATGTTCCAACACATCTTTTGGTTCTTTGGTCACCCCGAGGTTTACATTATGATTTTGCCGGCATTCGGCATTGTTAGCCAAATTATTCCGGCCTTTGCGCGTAAGAAATTATTTGGTTATGCATCAATGGTGTATGCAACATCTTCGATTGCTATCTTGTCATTCATTGTTTGGGCTCACCACATGTATGCCACAGGTATGCCCGTGACTGGACAGCTTTTCTTTATGTATGCAACTATGTTGATCTCTGTGCCAACAGGTGTGAAGGTCTTTAATTGGGTTGCTACGATGTGGAAAGGATCCATGACGTTTGAGACGCCAATGCTTTTTGCGGTTGGATTTATCTTCGTGTTTACGATGGGCGGTTTCACGGGGCTGATTTGCTCAATGGCTCCGATTGACATGCAAATACAAGATACATACTACGTTGTGGCTCACTTTCACTATGTTTTAGTGGCTGGTTCACTCTTCTCTATGTTTGCCGGTTTTTATTACTGGAGTCCAAAATGGACTGGCGTGATGTACAACGAAACACGCGGCAAGATCCATTTCTGGTGGACCATCATTGCATTTAACGTTACTTTCTTCCCAATGCACTTTTTGGGATTGGCGGGTATGCCACGTCGTTACGCTGATTATCCGATGCAGTTTGCTGACTTCAACGCGCTTGCTTCAGTGGGTGCATTTGCGTTCGGTCTCGCTCAGGTGTACTTCTTCTTCTTTGTAGTGTTTCCAGTTATTCTTGGTCACGGTGCAAAAGCACCCCAAAGACCTTGGGACGGCGCTGAAGGTTTGGAGTGGGAAGTCCCATCTCCTGCACCTTTCCATACCTATGAGAATCCTCCCAAGTTGGATGCAACTGCCACTAAGGTTATTGGCTAAAGCCTGATAACCCAACAAAGATCATATGTTGACACCTGAACAAAAGAAGAAAAATTTGAAAATGGGGGTTGCCCTGGGCTCCATTGCCATCATTTTCTTCTTAGGCTTTTTTGCCAAGATGTTGTTGCTGGGCTAGGCTCATTTTTACTTGTAAGCTTATTAATGTCCGGCCTCAACAAACAACTGCTTTATAAATTGGTTTTCATAGTCTTTGCTATGTTTGGCTTTGGCTATGCATTGATCCCCATGTATAAAGCAATTTGTGAGTATTCGGGTATTAATATTTTGGCTTTGGGCGAAAAGGAACAAGTAGGAACAGGGAACGCTCGGTACGTTGTTCCAAAGAACACGCAGGTTGATGCAAGTCGCACGATTACTGTAGAGTTTGATACCAATGTAAGGGGTCCTTGGCTTTTTAAGCCAGAGACCAACTCTATGCAAGTCCATCCTGGTGAGTTGGTAACTGTGATGTATGAGTTTCAAAACTCTCAAGATAGAGTAATGTCCGCACAGGCCATACCTAGTTACGCACCCAAGGAAGCAGCGGCGCACTTTAACAAATTAGAGTGTTTTTGCTTTAACCAATACACTTTAGCACCGGGTGAGAAGAAGTCGTGGCCAGTCGTTTTTGTGATCGATTCAAAATTATCCAAAGAGGTCAACACCATTACTTTGTCCTACACCTTCTTTGAAGTCGGAAGTAAAATTCCACCAGCGCCAAAGTCTCCTTTGGCTGATTTGGGTAACCCGGCGGTTCCCCTTTTGGTCCAGGGCGGGAGGAGATGGGTATGAGTGAAGTTGATGCACTCAAGCCTGTGAAAAGAAATAACTTTTTGAGGACTATTTTCGCTGTGATGTGGTCCTTTGTTGGTATCAGAAAGAGTAGTGGATTTCAAGAAGACATCGCCAATATCAAGCCTCTGCAGTTGTTGGGGGTAGGTGTGGTGATGGCATTGTTGTTTGTGATTGGATTGATCGTAGTGGTTAATCTGGTTGTTGCGAGTTAACTAGGAGTTGAGATGAGTAGTACTTCCCACGGCGGAACGCCCTATTATTTTGTGCCCGAGCCTTCACGCCATCCCGCGAGTGCAGCCTTTGGATTGTTCTTTGTAATCCTCGGCGCCAGTCAGTGGGTTAACGATGTATCTTGGGGCAAGTACTCGCTGTTCTTTGGACTAGCGGTTTGGTTGTTCGTGTTATTCCAGTGGTTTAGCGAATCCATCTCTGAGAGCCAAAGCGGTCAATATGGTCGCAAAATTGATTTGTCCTTCCGCTGGAGTATGAGTTGGTTCATTTTCTCGGAAGTGATGTTCTTTGGAGCGTTTTTCTCTGCGCTTTGGTGGATGAGAGTCCACTCAGTCCCAGCCCTTGGAAACCTAAGTAACGCCGTTTTATGGCCTGAATTCAAATCTGTATGGCCAACAGTGGCGCCAGGCGTAACGGCTTCACCTGCCAATATCATTGAGCCGTTTCAGACAATGACACCCTTTTGGTTGCCCACCATTAACACAGCATTGCTGCTCAGTTCTGGAATCACCATCACTATCGCCCACAACCTCTTTAGAGCCAATGATAGGAAAAATACCATCATCTTTATGTGGATGACTGTTCTGCTGGGACTTGTTTTCTTGGGTGTTCAGGGTTACGAGTACCATCATGCCTACACAGAGATGAATTTAAAGCTCACATCTGGTGCCTACGGCTCAACGTTCTTTATGCTGACCGGCTTTCACGGCTTCCACGTGTTCATGGGTATGTTGATGCTACTGATCATCACGCTTCGCCTACAAAAAGGACACTTTACACCTGAGCAGCACTTCGGTTTCGAGGGTGCAGCTTGGTACTGGCACTTTGTTGACGTTGTTTGGTTAGGCCTATACATTTTGGTTTACTGGATGTAACGCAGTCGATCCCTAGATAGACTAAATCAACAAAGGCCGCTTGAGCGGCCTTTGTTACTTCTTAAGAAAGTATTTTGTTGAATGTGTAAGAACAATGCTGCCTCAGGACAGTACCTAGTTGTTCACTAAAGGGAATTAAGTTCTTAGGGACTTCTTTACTGACCGACTTGTATTCCTGTAGGCTGTATATAGCCCAACTTCCAAGAAACCAAAATACAAATAAAGAGTAGAACTGAAAAGCCAATCCTGAATGCCAGTGCCTTGGCCATTCGACTTGTTTTGGGCTTACCGTCTTGACCGTCTTTGATCATGAAATACAGTGCTCCGCCTAAGCTTCCGATAATGGCGATGAATGCGATGATGACTATGATTTCCATAACAGGGATTATCTCTTGAAAATGCCTTTTAAATTGCCGAGGGAACTTCAAAATAGTTCGACTTTAACCACCTCACATCTTCAACGTGTGGTGATTGGATTGGCTGCGCTTATAGGTGTGGTTGCGACTTTGATGCTGGGGCAGTGGCAATTGTCAAGAGGGGATCAAAAGGTTCAAATTCAAGAACAATTGACAAAACAAATGAGTCTGCCCGCGTTGGAGCAGCAAGAGTTCATTGGGCTCTCTGAGGTCGATAAGAGTGCTTACCTGAACCGGCGCATCACCCTGAATGGCCAATGGATCGAGTCAATGACCATATACCTTGCTAACCGATCACACGCTGGCAGATCGGGCTTTTGGGTGATGACTCCTTTGAAACTAAATTCTTCTGACGTGGTGATGGTAGAGCGAGGTTGGGTGGCTTGGAATCCGGCTAATCCTTCTGAAAAGCCCGTTAGTGTGCAAACTCCCCTTGGTCGCGTTAACATTGAGGTCCTGGTTGTTGAGCCGCCCTCCAAGATGCTGGAGCTGTGGGGTGCTCATGCAACCATAACGGCAGCGGCAACGGACACTGCAAGCACTGGAAGGGATGAGACCTCCGGTGCCCAAGCCTCGTTGAGTCCAAATTACACGACAAGTGCTATTTGGCAAAATTTCGATTTGCATTTATTTGAAGCACAAACTGGTATCCAACTACGTGCGGTGGTGCATCAACTGGGAGCCCCTTCTGAGGGTTTGATCAGGGAGCTTCCAGCGCAAGGAGTCAGTGCAGATAGGAATTTTGGTTATGCAGTGCAGTGGTTTTTGTTAAGCGCACTCATTGCAGTTCTTTATTTATGGTTTCAATGGATTAAACCGCGTATTCATGCAAGAAAACTCTAAACAACCTAGCGAGAGCGCCGTAAGCGATCATCCTTTATCGATGACGGTTTACGATTTGCCTAACCCGAACGAATTGCTCCAAGTTGATTCCAAGAGGACAATTAAGGGTCGCCTCTTTATGATTGGTGTCTTGATCATATGCGCCGCTCCGGTTGCTCTGTCCTACCTCACTTATTACATCATTCGTCCCACTTCTTTGAAAAGTTACGGCGAACTCATTCAACCAACACTTTCGATACCATCGATTCAAGAGCGCGTGGTCATGCATCCCGCTAGTGACTCTGCGAGCGAATTGATTAACCTAACTCAGCTGAAGGGGCAGTGGCTGCTTGTCAGCGTAGGCGACTCAGGTTGTAATAGTGTTTGTCAACAAAATCTTTATTTTCAAAGACAAATCCATACCGCACTCGGCAAAGAGCGAGACCGAGTTGACCGAGTTTGGTTGGTCACTGGGGAGGGCGCAATTGCACCGCAAGTGTTAAAGGGATTGGGGGATGCTTGGGTTATCAGGGCGTCAAAGTCAGACATCTCTAAGTGGCTTGCACCAGGTGCGAACCAATTGCTAGATGATCACTTGTATTTGGTGGACCCCATGGGGGAGTGGATGATGCGCTTTCCGCCGCACTTGGGTATCGATACAGCCCCTAAGTTGCGTAGAGATTTAGAGCGGCTTTTGCGGGCATCTGAGAGCTGGGATTTGCCGGGACGTAGCGTGTTACCTAAGGGTACTTTTGAGCAGCCTAATCCACCTGAGCCTCAGACCCAGCCAATCCCTAGTCAGCCCAATCTCAGTGAGAAACACTAGATGATCACCAGTGCTTCTTTGGTTAATTTGGCGCCACTCTTGAACGTAGCGCTCATGGGCTTTATTGTTGCCCTTGGTCCCCTTAGTTGGGTTTGGTTGAAGACTCGGCGCAATCACATGCTTTTCTTACCCGATCAACAGGCGTTGGGTACAGCGCGAAACACGGATGAAGAGTTGCAGCAATTGAGAAGTCGTCAACGTTTGTTACTCTTGTCACAAATCACCTTGTTTTTAACCTTCGATCTGCTGATCTTTGGTGCCTTTACCCGATTGACCGATTCAGGCCTGGGTTGTCCGGACTGGCCCGGTTGCTATGGCCACGGCAGTCCAAGCGGCGCAGATGCGATGATTGAGGGAGCGCAAGCGCTCATGCCCACGGGTCCTGTCACGCACGTCAAAGCGTGGATCGAGATGATTCATCGTTACTTGGCTACGGGTGTTGGTGTTTTGATATTGACTATCGCACTATTCACCGTCTCTCAAAAGTACCCTAAATCTTTAAAAGTAGAAAGCATGATTATTTTGCTTTGGGTCTGTGTACAAGGGGCCTTTGGTGCATTCACTGTAACGATGCGTTTGTTCCCCGCTGTGGTGACCATGCATTTATTAGGGGCAATCGTACTTTTGATACTTCTCACACGCTTTGCAATGGCCCAAAGAGCTTGGGTCGATTCGACCCTGAGCGGACTTAAAGATGTTGTTGATCATCTAAACCGCCAATCCAGCACTGACTCTGGTCATTCAAAGCACATGGATAAGGTGGCGCAAGCGCTCAGCAAAGTGAGTCAAGCTGGCGCAAGTGTTGGTACTAAGCCTTATCTCCCCCAGTTGCTCATTACTGGTTTGATCCTTGTGATCATGCAGATTTTGCTAGGTGGTTGGGTAAGCACAAACTACGCAGTGACAGCTTGCACCAGTTTTCCGTTGTGCCAAAACAGTTGGTGGCCATTGATGAATTTTACCCAGGGGTTTGAGATCTGGCGACCGCTTGGACTCACATCAATGGGTTTGAATATTAATTTTGAGGCCTTAACGGCCATTCACTACACGCACCGCTTAACGGCTTATGTAGTGTTTAGTTTTGTGTGTGCGCTAGGATTTGTACTTCGAAAGGATGAGAAATACAAAACGCTGGCTCAACTGCTTTGGCTTTTGATTGCGCTTCAAGTGTTGACGGGTATCTCTAACGTCATCTTCCAGTGGCCTTTGATTGCAGCGGTGATGCATACGGGAGGTGCTGCTGCGTTGGTGATTGTCTTAACGGTAGGATTGATGATGGCCAAATCTACGCCAGGTAACCCTCGGCCCACGCAGGGGCATGCGTTAAAGGATGTCGATTTCCAGTCCATTGATCTACCAAAGGGTGCACTATGAGAGTGGATGCTTTTTTCTCTGTCGCCAAATGGCGTCAATACAACACGCTAACCAAGCCGCGTGTCATTCAGTTGATCGTATTTTGCGCGCTCATAGGCATGGTCCTCGCTGTGCCCGGGGTACCCTCTTGGGCGGACATACGCCTGGGCGCCGTAGCTTGTTTAGGCATTTGGTTGGTGGCCGGCGCTGCAGCAGCGTTTAACTGCTTGGTAGAGAAAGCCATTGATGCAAGAATGAAGCGAACCTCTTGGCGGCCCACTGCAACTGGGGATATTGCAGACTACGAGACTGCAATGTTATCTATGGTGCTTGGAACATTAGGTAGTATTGTTTTATATGTCTGGGTCAATCCAATCACGATGGTGCTGACGTTTGCAACTTTTGTGGGCTACGCGGTTATCTATACCGTTATATTGAAACCCATGACTCCTCAAAATATCGTGATCGGAGGCGCCTCTGGAGCCATGCCCCCTGTACTCGGTTGGGCTGCAATGACGGGGGATGTTGGACCTGAGGCGTTGATTTTATTTTTAATTATTTTCTTATGGACACCCCCTCACTTTTGGGCGCTTGCGCTATACAGGGTTGAAGACTACAAGAAAGCGGGACTGCCCATGTTGCCCGTAACCCACGGCAATGAGTTCACGCGCCTACAGATACTGCTGTACACATTTGTGTTGATGGCTGCATGTTTGATGCCCTTTGCCTACCGAATGAGTGGCTGGCTTTATTTGATCGCGGCTTTGGTTTTGTCTATTTGGTTTTGTGTTTACGCTTATGCTTTATGGCGCAATTACTCAGATGAGCTTGCTCGCAAAACATTTAGATTTTCCCTCTACCATTTGAGTTTCTTATTTCTAGCCCTTTTGGTTGATCACTATATTTAATACCCCTGTGGTGTGTTTAAACCTATGAAAACCATATTCAGATCTCTGCTTTGTCTACTTATTGCTGTAGTAGCCGCATGCTCCCCTAAGCTGACATTTAAGAGTGTGGATATCACGGGGGCAGACTACGCCCAGGGATTTATCTTCAAAGATCAAGAGGGACGCGAGCGAACCCTCGCGGACTTTAAAGGGCAAGTGGTAGCGCTATTTTTTGGGTATACCCAGTGCCCCGATGTTTGCCCAACGACGCTTGCTGAGTTTGCAAAAATAAAAGCAGATCTAGGAGCATCAGGCTCGAAGTTGCAAATTCTTTTCGTATCCGTAGATCCTGAGCGTGATACGCCTGAGGTATTGAAGGCCTATATGGCCAATTTTGATTCTGGTTTCTTGGGATACAGTCCGGCACCCGCAGAATTAGAGCAAATCTCCAAGAGCTTTAAGATTTATTACAAAAAGGTTGCCAGTACCGCTAAAGATCCAAAGATTTATACGGTGGACCACTCTGCAGGCACTTATCTCTTTGATACTCAGGGAAGAATAAGGCTCTTTAGCCGTTATGGGATGCCCGCAGAAGAGTTAATGCAGGATATTAACTCCTTGTTGAAAGAGGGCTCTTGAGCGTCTAACGCGAGTAAGCGATGCGAGGCTAAGAGTTTGAAGGCGCTTGGCGTTACCAAGCGTTTAGATCGCTACCAACCGTTTAAATGAATGGGCCTTGGGGTCAACTTTTACGAGACTGGGCGTAACAATAACTGCAATAGTAAGCGTAACCTTATTCCTAACCTGTCATTCAAGCAAACTCGCTTAGGGTCGTGCGCATTTTCTTCATGGCTGCAGTCTCGATTTGGCGAATTCTCTCGGCACTGACACCAAACTCCTGTGCAAGTTCGTGTAGTGTCATACCACCTGAGCCGTCATCGTTGACTTTGAGCCAACGTTCTTCAACAATCTTTCTGCTTCGCTCGTCCAGCGCGTTGAGGGCGGACGTGATCCCATCGCCGGACATAAAGTCACGCTCATGAGATTCGATGACAGCGGTCGGCTCATTGTGAATGTCTGTGAGATAGGAGATAGGGCCATAGGTCTCGTCCCCGTCATCACTTGGACTAGGGTCTAAGATGACATCGCCGCCTGACATCCGTGTTTCCATCTCAATGACTTCTTCACGTTTGACGTTGAGATCCTTTGCCATTGAGTCGATTTGCGCTTCAGTTAAACATTCGCGGTGAGTGGGCGCATCAGTGTTGGAGCTCTCGTCGGATTTGAAGCCTTGCTTCATGGACCTAAGGTTGAAGAAGAGTTTGCGCTGTGCTTTGGTCGTAGCAACTTTAACCATTCTCCAGTTGCGCAAAATGTATTCGTGAATCTCTGCTTTGATCCAGTGCATTGCATAACTCACCAAACGAACGCCTTGTTCCGGATCGAAGCGGCGTACCGCTTTCATCAGTCCAATGTTGCCCTCTTGAATCAAATCAGCGTGGGGCAAACCGTAACCCAAGTATTGACGGGAGACTGAGACCACAAGTCTCAGGTGAGACATGATCAACTTACCAGCGGCCTCTAAGTCATTGGTCTCTTTGAGTTTGCGTGCGAACTCTTGTTCCTGCTCCAGCGTGAGCATAGGTAAACGGTTCACAGCAGAGATATAGGCATCCAAGTTTCCTAATGGCGGCACCAATGCCCATGGGTTAGCCACGGATGCGCTTGTGGATCCTGGATTAGCTAGGCTTAGATTAGTCATATGTGTACTCCTTTTGAATACGTTAACCTCATTTTAGCACTCATGACTTTAGAGTGCTAATTAAAACCACCTCCAGTATAGGGTTAACTAGTAGGGTGATGTTTTGTTGCTATATTAGGTAAAATTTAGCATAAAAGTATTGATAAAAATCATCAATTATAATTTGATTGATATTTAATTATTACTCATTAAATATTTTATCGACTTGAACCGTAGACCCATTCGACCCATAAACCCATCCAAACTGATCGAGCCCCGTGGGACTCGATTTAAGGCGTTGTTTGAGCTTTGCTTTATGGGATTGGCTGCATTAAGCCTTAATTATCCAATTCAATATTTCTGTCTTTTGCAAGCTTGGTCCAGCGGGCTAGATCAGATTTAATGTACTGTGCAAACTGATCGGGGGTCATCGGCATGGGTTCAACCGCTTCTACTGACATTTTCTCCTTTAAATCGGGTTCGTTCAAAGCTATTTTCAACGTCTCGTTGAGTCGACGAACGACTGCAGGTGCCATTCCAGCGGGGCCGCATACACCGTACCACTGAAGCGCCGTAAATCCCTTAAGACCTGACTCCTCTAAAGTCGGGATGTCTTTGAGCTGGCTATTCCTAGTCGTGCCCGTCACTGCTATAGCCCTGACACGGCCTGAGCGAATGTGCGGCAACGCTGCTGCTAGCCCAGGGAACATGGCCTGGGTTTGTCCGCCCATTAAATCGTTAAAGGCTGGTGCGATGCCTTTGTAGGGAATATGAACGATGGGACTATCCTCGGCTTGCTTGAAGAGCTCCATAGTAAGGTGAGTTAACGAGCCCTGTCCTGAAGATCCGTAACTGACTTGGGAGGGATTTTTCTTGATGTAATCGATAAACTCTTTGAGGTTTTTGGCAGGAACGCTGGGGTGAACAACCAGTACATTGGGCGTTCCACCGATCATGCCTATTGGGGTGAAATCTTTGATAGGGTCGTAGGGTAAGTTCTTTCGGGTTGCTGGGCTCGTCCCAAGCGTTGCAACATAGCCTTGCATAAGCGTATAGCCATCGGGGGCGGACTTGGCAGTGTTTTGACACGCAATTACGCCGCCACCACCGCCCTCATTGTCCACAATCATCGCTTGACCCAGGGCGCGGCCCCAGCGCTCACATACGGTCCTACCAATCATGTCGCTGCCACCGCCTGCCGAGACCGGGACGATATATTTAATGGGCTTATTGGGGTAGGGGGCCTCAGCCAGAGCGTTGTCCGAGAAGGAACCAAAAAGACCAGTCGTAAGACCAGTTGCACCAAGTAAAGTTTTAAGGGTTGAACGACGTTTCATTTTGAAGATTTCCAATTTAAATACAAAATTTTGCTCGGCTCAAATTAACTAGTCACTGATTAACGCCTGTGCAAACTCACTAGCGTTAAAGGGTTGTAAGTCCTCCAAGCGCTCACCCACACCGATAAAGTATACGGGGACGGTTGGTAAACCCAAATTTGTACGGTCAAGGTTCCAAAGCGCTACGGCGGCTAACACTCCGCCCTTAGCAGTTCCATCTAATTTAGTGATAACTAGGCCCGTCAGCGCAAGGGCCTCATCAAAGGCCTTTACCTGCGTCAACGCATTTTGCCCTGTATTTCCATCAATCACCAATATGACCTCATGGGGCGCAGTGACATCGGCTTTTTGAATGACGCGTTTGATCTTCCTCAGCTCCTCCATGAGGTGTGCTTGAGTAGAAAGTCGACCAGCAGTATCAATCAAAACAACATCTCGAGCTCTAGCCTTGCCCGCGCTAACCGCGTCAAAGCTAACCGCTGCAGGGTCTCCCGAGTCCTGTGAGATGAGGTCGACCTGGTTTCTATCTGCCCATGTCAAAAGTTGTTCCTTGGCCGCGGCTCTAAATGTATCGGCTGCGGCTAAGAGAACGCTGACGCCAGAATCACACAGGTGGCGTGTAATTTTTCCGATCGAAGTTGTTTTACCTGCACCGTTAACCCCTGCCACCATGATCACAGTGGGGGTATGCTCTCCTAGAGTTAACTGTTTTTCTAATGGTTTCAATAAAGCAGTTAAGATCTCAATTAAGATGGCTTTAATAGCATTGGGGTCTGTGACAGAGTCACGCCGTATGCGTTCTTTCAAATGCTTGAGAACATACTGTGAAGCACTAAAGCCTGTATCTGCACTTAAAAGTGCGCTCTCGAGTTCCTCATACAAAGTGTCATCTATTTTGGTGAGGTTCAAAACGTTTTTGAAACTCTGCCCAGTCCGCTTTAAACCTGAGCGAAGCTTTGTTAACCACTGGGCTTTGGGTAGGGGGCTTTTTAAAGACGCAGCATCGCTAATCTCTAGCTCAGGGATTGAGTCGGTGCTTGTATTTGAATTTGTGGTCTTTTTTCGAAAAATGCTAAACATAATTGAAAGTTTCTAAAATATGAGTTTCGCCCGCTAAGATGTCAGAGAAACACCCTATTCTATGAAACGTTTAACCTTGAATCGAGTTTTATGATCAATCGCCTACTATTATCTAACTATTTACATCTGGCTTTTGAGTTATCGCGTCTTAAAAATCTAACTCCTATCCTTTGCTGCGCCTGCCTGCTTGCTGTACCAGTGGTGAGTGCGCAAACGAGTGCGAAAACAAGTGCGCAACCAAGTGCGCAACTAAGTGCGCAACCAAGTGCACACACACCTCCCCCCAACGGTTCCAATTCAACTCTGGATGCCTCGCCCATTCAACGGTACAAACTCTCCAACGGTATGGAGTTGATTGTTCTCCCCGATCACAGAGCGGCCACGGTGGTTCATATGGTTTGGGTGCGAGTAGGATCGATTGACGAAGTTGACGGCACCTCCGGAGTTGCTCACGCCATTGAGCACATGATGTTCAAAGGGACCCCAAAAGTCGGGGTGGGTGAATTCTCCAAACGCGTGGCTGCCCTGGGGGGGCGAGAAAATGCTTTTACAAATCAAGATTACACCGGATTTTTCCAACAAATTCCAGCTAACCGCTTAGAGGCTGTGATGCGTTTGGAGGCCGATCGTTTTGAGCACAACAGCTGGGTTGATGCGGAGTTTAAAAAAGAAATTGAAGTCATCAAAGAAGAGAGGCGAATGCGAACCGATGATGTCCCTCGAAGTATTTTGAACGAGCAACTGAATGCTGTCCAATTCACGGCCTCCCCCTACCGTCGTCCAGTCATCGGTTGGATGAACGATTTAGATTCAATGACTGCGGATGATGTCAGACATTTTCACGACACTTGGTACAAGCCCTCTAACGCCGTTGTGGTCGTCGTTGGTGATGTACAGCCCCTGGAAGTCAAAAAACTGGCTGAGCGCATCTACGGCGTTATACCCAAGGGGGTTACGCCAACGCGTAAACCCAGAGTCGAGCCCGAACAAACGGGCTTGAGACGACTGAGTGTAAAAGCGCCTGCGGAGCAAGGCTTCTTGATCATGTCTTGGAAAGTTCCGGGGTACAAGTCAGACCCTAAGAGTTCTGAGCATCAAGACGCACTCGCACTTCAAATGCTGAGTGCTGTACTGGACGGATACAGCGGCGCGCGTCTTGACCGCACTTTGACCCAGGGAGAGCACCCAC
Source organism: uncultured Burkholderiales bacterium (assembly GCA_903949285.1). Classification (GTDB taxonomy): domain Bacteria; phylum Pseudomonadota; class Gammaproteobacteria; order Burkholderiales; family Burkholderiaceae_C; genus Limnohabitans. The sequence continues at coordinate 17,540 of CAJAYT010000054.1, read as the reverse complement.
TCGCTGATGAAGCAGGGGCTGAGTACACATTTAGTGGGCGCGGGCCCCAAGTCTTTCAACTTCAAGCGGTGCCTGCTGCTGGACAAAACACTGACCAGTTGGAGGCCGCTTTAAAAGCACAAATCAAACGCATTGCTGACGAAGGGGTGAGCGCCTCTGAGTTGAACCGCGTTAAGGCCCAGTGGATCGCTACAGCCGTTTACAAACGCGACTCACTGTTTAACCAGGCCCAGGAAATTGGTAGCTACTGGATTGAGGGGCTGCCCTTGGATACCAGCGATCGACTGATCAGCGAGTTATCCAGCATTACGCCAGCGCAGGTTCAGATGGTGGCGCAAAAATACTTTGATGATGACCATTTAACCGTTGGTACTCTTGTTCCAATGCCAATCAACAGTGAAGCGGCTCGTAAAGCTGCGAATGCAGCCAATGCTTTGAGAGAAGGGATGTTACGGTGAAAGCTTTATTTAAATTGCAATGTTTAGGCGCGCTCACTCTAAACACCTCGCGTCTTATCCTCGTTCGGATCTGCGCGCTAACCCTTTGTGGATTAATGTGCTCTTGTTTTTTAGGAAGTGCCGTCGCCGGGATGCCAATCCAGCACTGGTCGCTTGGTACTGGGGCGCAGGTCTACTTGATCACAACTCCCAATTTACCGATGCTTGATGTACAAGTCGATTTCGATGCGGGCTCTCGTAGAGACCGTGCAGACCTGATGGGTGTGTCCAGTGCTGTAGCTATGATGGTCTCCAAAGGCGTCAAAGAGAGTTTGGGGCGCCCAGCGTTGGATGAGAATCAGTTGGGTGAGGCATGGGCTGATTTGGGTGCATCTTTTATGGCCAGCTCTAGTCAAGATAGATTTAGTTTTAGGTTAAGAACGCTTACGGAGCCTGCCCTACTGGGCGCTGCCATTGAGTTGGCTGCGCAGCAGATGAGCAGTCCGAGTTTTGACGCCAAAATATTCATCCGTGAACGTGATAAAGCATTGGCTGGATTAAAGGAGTCACTGACTCAACCGGGAACTGTTGCAGGACGAGCATTTGCAAAAGCTTTGTACCCCGATCACCCCTACGGTGCGCTGGTAACTCCAGAATCTTTGCTGGCAACCCAAATCGGTGATGTGCAAGACTTTTATAAAAACTACATCACCCCTTGTTCCGCTCGAATCAGCATGGTCGGTAATGTCTCACGCGAGCGTGCAACTCAAATTGCTGAGTCGCTAATGGCTCAATTTCCGAAACAAAAGGGATGCGCTAGCTTGCCCCCCATAACCGGTGTGAAGGACTTGCAAACCCCAAGCGAACAGCGCATCACATTTGACTCGGCTCAGGCTCACGTGCTGATTGGAGCGCCTGCAATTGAGCGTGCTGATCCGGATTATTTTCCTTTGACGGTTGGAAATTATGTGCTCGGAGGTGGTGGTTTCGTCTCCCGCCTCACCGAACAAGTTAGAGAAAAGCGGGGACTCAGTTACAGCGTTTACAGTTATTTTGCCCCTGCCAAGCAAGCCGGTCCCTTTACCATCGGTCTTCAAACTCGACCAGACCAGGCGTTGCAAGCGGTTACGTTGTCAAGGCAGATCGTGGCTGAGTTTGTCAAGAACGGACCAACCCCCGCAGAGCTTAAGGCAGCAAAGGATAATTTGATTGGTGGATTTCCGCTGCGATTGGATAGTAATAAAAAACTTCTCGATAATTTGGCCAATATCGCTTGGAACGATCTACCTTTGAATTACTTGGATACTTGGGTCAGTGAGGTACAACGCGTAAGTATTCAAGATATCCGGACTGCTTTTAAAAAGCACGTACATCCTGATGCAATGGCCACTGTCATTGTTGGAGGCAAGTATGAGACCCGGTGAAGTTCGCATCATTGGCGGACAATGGCGTAGAACTCCAATACGTGTGATCGATACGCAGGGTCTTAGGCCTACACCGGACCGGGTTAGAGAGACGCTTTTTAATTGGCTAGGTCAGGATTTAACGGGGTACAACTGCGCAGATATTTTTGCCGGAACAGGGGCTCTTGGTTTTGAAGCCGCCTCTAGAGGTGCCACTAAAGTTTGGTTGTTTGAGCAAAGTCCGCCGTTGGTAGAGTTGCTCGAGAAACTCAAGTCAAAGCTCAAAGCAGAGGCTGTGCAAATCAAAAGGGGCGAAGGCGTCTCGCTTTTAAGAACCTTGCCTGCGCTGAGTTTGGATCTCATTTTTATAGATCCTCCCTTTGATACTACTTCGCTCTACGAGTCAGCACTGAGTGTTGCGCCTGCTCAGTTAACCCCAAGCGGATGCATCTACCTGGAGAGCGCGAGCAAGTATGATGATGAACAGTTAAAGGCCTACGGCTTGTGCGTGGTTAGACACCTGAAGGCCGGTGCGGTGAACGCTCATTTACTCAAAAAACTGGATGTTTAAGTTAATGCGCTGATAAGGCCAGCCAACTCCGCAGGTTTTGAAACGCGGACTGTGCACGAACTGAGTTGCGCTTACCTATAATGAGCCAAGGCTCGTAAAGATGCCCCCCCAACAGAGCTCCTGGGATTAAAGAGCTCTGGACCCTTTCATTCGGAGTTAACTTATGTCCAATGTCGTTGCCTTGTATCCAGGAACCTTTGATCCGCTGACCTTGGGGCATGAGGACATTGTTCGTCGGTCTGCAAAGTTGGTAGACAAACTCATCATATCGGTTGCTGCAGCGCACCACAAAAAGACTCTCTTCTCGCTCGATGAGCGTTTGCAGATGACGCGTGAGGCCTTAAAAGACTGCCCAAATGTGTTGGTCGAGTCTTTTACGGGTCTTGTCAGCGAGTTCGCCGTATCAAGAGGAGTTAACGTCATGATCAGGGGCGTGCGCTCGATGACGGACTTTGATTATGAGTTTCAACTTGCTGGTATGAATCACCGTTTGGCCCCTGGTGTTGACACGATTTTCTTAAATACATCGGATGTTTTCCAGTGCATCTCAAGCACATTGGTACGTGAGATTGCGAGCCTTGGGGGAGATATCGCGCAGTTTGTGTCTCCACATATTCATAATCAAATTATGAAGAAGTTACAAAAGACCGCCGGTTGAAGAGACTTTTTGTAAATTAAGAAAGAATTAATGCGACCACTAAAGGCTCATCAGGAAAGTCATTCCAAATTAGATGATCTGCAGATAAGCAAGGTTGTGCAACATGCGCTAACGCTAGGGGTAATTGATTCATGGCATTGATGATTACTGATGAATGCATCAACTGTGATGTTTGTGAGCCCGAATGTCCCAATGATGCCATCTTTTTGGGTGAGCTCATCTATGAGATCAATCCCACCAAGTGCACTCAGTGCGTGGGACATTACGATGAGCCCCAGTGCGTGGAGGTTTGTCCCGTGGACTGTATTCCCGTCAACCCCGAGTGCGTGGAGAGTCGGGAGAGTTTGTGGCAGAAATACCGCTCTTTGATGGCTATGAAATCAGTCAATGAGGAAAGCGGTGATTCCCCCAGTCAAAAAGCTCAACCCAAAGACTGATTGCACATTCTCTAACTCCTGCACTCATGCCTCAGGTGTTTTTGGGTTTTCCGCAGCGTTGTTGATTGGGTTTTGTCGTGGGGGCTTAGGGCGAGGTGGCTTGCTGGTGTGAATTTGCTGGGTGGCTCGCTCAGTATCCCCATTGATCAATAAAGGATATGCCTTCAAGGTGCGATCGATACATTGATCAATAAGTATGCTTTGATCAAGAGACGGCTTTTGCAGGACCCATTTGAGTACTTCTGACTTTGCGCCAGGATGACCAATCCCGACTCTGAGTCTCCAGTAAGCATCGCTACCCAGTTTCTCGTGAATATCCCGAAGCCCATTGTGTCCGGCATGCGATCCACCAAAGCGAAGCTTGGCCTCTCCAGGGGGAATGTCCAACTCATCGTGCACTACCAAAATCTCTGAAGGTTGTATTTTAAAAAATCTTGCCAATGCTCCAACCGATTGACCCGATAGGTTCATAAATGTTTGGGGCTTGAGAAGCCATAACGCATGGCCTTCAAATGTGCCTTTTGCGGTGTACCCACTAAATTGACGCTCAGACTTAAAACTAAGCCCAAGCTCCTTTGCAAAGGCGTCCAGCCACCAAAAACCAGCATTGTGACGCGTCGCCTCATATTCAGGTCCCGGGTTACCCAGGCCGACAAATAATTTAATCATAGTTAAAGGGGGATGCTCATCAGATAGGTTTAAAGCCCGTCATATTTGATATTTGGTTGCGTCGTATCTGAGCTTTTAGACAAAAGCTCCAAATTGAATGACAAACAAAGAAAAACCCATAATACTTGAGCATTATGGGCTTATTCCTTAAAGAGAGTTAGAGCGTTAAGGGGGGGATGACCCCTTCATTCAATAGACCCTCTTTGCGAGAGCTTAAAGCTTATTTCTTAGCTTCAGCCGCTGGTGCAGCAGCTGCAGCAGGTGCTTTGGTATCAGCTGCCTCTTCAGCAACGGACACAACAGAGACAATCACTGGATCTGTTTTACCGCGCGTGACAGCTGTAACGCCCTTAGGCAATGTGATGTTGCTCAAGTGCAGTGATACACCTTTCTTCAGATCACTCAAATCCACAGAGATGAACTCTGGTAGATCGGCTGGCAAACAACTGATCTCAAGCTCGTTGATCACATGGTTGACCAAACACTGATCCACTTTGACCGCTGGAGAGTTCTCAACGCCTGTGAAGTGAAGGGGTACCTTCATGTGCAGTTTTGTTGATGCATCCACACGCTGAAAGTCAACGTGAATGACGGTTGGTTTGAAGGGGTGATACTGAACATTTCTCAGTAAGACCTTAGACTCTTTACCCGCAATCTCCATTTGCAAAATGGAAGCATGGAATGCTTCCTTCTTCAATGCATACCAAAGTGCGTTGTGGTCGAGTTCGATGAGTTGTGGCTCACCAGCTCCCCCGTATACGATACCTGGTGTTTTACCAGTATTACGCAGACGGCGGCTCGCACCCGTACCCTGCTTGTTGCGCTCAAATGCGACGAATTTCATAACTATCTCCTGAAGAAGCCCACCGCGACCAGTGTGACTTCGGTTTTAAAAAGTGGCGAATTTTGAGAATACTGCCAATATTTGGCAAACTCTTAACCCCACCACTGCTTTTTGTAACAAACCTAAAAGACTCTTAAAAGAGCTGATTCTGGTCTGAAAACAAACTCATCACCGACTCTCCCTTAGCAATTCTTTGAATCGTCTCTGCGATCAAATTGGCTACGGAGATTTGTCGAATTTTTTTGCACTCCAACGCCGCTGGACTCAGCGGGATGGTATTAGTGACCACAATCTCATCGAGCGCACCGCCCTGGGTAATACGCTCAATGGCTGGACCTGAGAAAATCGGGTGTGTACAGTAAGCGTAGACTTTCTTAGCCCCCTTATCCTTTAACACCTCTGCAGCTTTCACTAAGGTCCCTGCAGTATCAATCATGTCATCCATGATGACGCAGTTTCTGCCGTCAATGTCCCCAATGACGTGCATCACTTCTGAGACATTTGCCTTAGGGCGTCGCTTGTCAATGATTGCCAAATCGCAGTCCATCTGCTTAGCAATAGCTCGCGCTCTCACCACGCCCCCAACGTCTGGGGAGACGACCAACAAGTCATCATAGTTTTTCAGCCGCAAGTCGCCCAACAAAACTGGGGAAGCGTAAATGTTGTCAACAGGAATATCAAAAAAACCTTGAATTTGATCAGCGTGTAAATCCATTGTGAGGACTCTGGCAACACCGACCGTTTGCAACAAATCGGCTACCACTTTGGCTGAAATAGGCACCCGCGTAGAACGGGGTCTACGGTCTTGACGTGCATATCCAAAGTAAGGGATCACTGCGCTGATACGCTCAGCAGACGCTCTCTTGAGCGCGTCCACCATGATCAGTAATTCCATTAAATTCTCGTTCGTAGGTGCACAGGTGGACTGCACCACAAAGACATCTCTTGCGCGAACGTTTTGATTGATCTCGACCGTTACTTCACCATCAGAGAATCTGCCCACCGAAGCGTTTCCTAACTCGGTGCCAAGGTGCTTGGCGATGTCAGCGGCTAAGGCGGGATTCGCGTTGCCTGTAAAAACCATGAAGTCTGTTGAAGGATTTGACATATTGGAGGATGTATTGAATGCTTGTTACACAGACTTGCAATGAACTGACCTAAACCGAATACCACACGACCAATGCGTGCTGACTAATTCAACTTCTAAAATACACCCATAAGTCTTAAACCTGTTAAGTGACTTACTTCATTACTGGCAGGGGAGGAAGGACTCGAACCCTCGCATGCCGGAATCAAAATCCGGTGCCTTGACCAACTTGGCGACTCCCCTACACGGGAGAGCCTGATTTTCTCAGGCTCTCCGTTATTTGTCGCTGGACACCCAATCCGCATGAGGATGTGTGTCCAAATTGCTGCACAACCTTAGATGCCAACCCAACTCAGCCAGAGGTGTTGTGTTTAACTCAACCCCAAGCGGCAAGTTTGCAAAAACGGCGCTACCGGATCCTGTCATTCGCGCTTTGAGCCCCAGTTTATCTAGCCACTCAATGGCCAAAGTGATTTCAGGACATAAACGCTCAGCTACCGGTTGCAGATCATTATGGCCAAAGCCAAATGGATGCGCAGCGAAGTCAAATATTGTAACAGTTTTACTATCGCGTTGTAACAACGGGTCACGGAAAATTTGCTGAGTTGAGACCCCGAGACTGGGTTTAAGGACTGCCCACTTGGCAAGGGGTAGGGAGATGGGCTCCAATTTATCCCCAATGCCCTCTACCCAGGCACTGGAGCCCATTAAAAAGAAGGGTACATCAGCACCTAAAGGCACGGCAATTTGCATCAATTCTTCCCGGCTGAGGCCTAATCCCCAAAGCCGGTTGAGTGCCATTAAGGTGCTAGCAGCATTGGAGGATCCTCCCCCCATACCTGCTTGTTGAGGGATTGTTTTGTTCAGCGTTATCCGAACTCCCAACTCACAACCTGTGGCTTTTTGAAGGGCCAGGGCAGCCAATACACACAGGTCTTGACCAGGAAGGGCGGGCTGTGCTGGTTGTGCAGGCTCAGTGGATTGCTGATTTTGAGCGTTCTCGGCTCTTAAATCTACTCTCTCGATGAGCCCATCGGGTCGGAGCTCAAAATCTAGATAGTCGTACCAATCGATCAGCATAAATACAGATTGCAACAAATGGTAGCCATCAGCCCTTTGACCCGTGATATGCAAAAAAAGATTAAGTTTGGCCGGGGCTAAAACACCTTGGATAGATTTCATACGGCTAGATCAGAACTTTGATTAATCATTGGTATCAGTCACTTGTTTTCTTTAACCACAGACGTAACTGTACCCTGGGGAGGGGAAAATCCCTGGTTGCCCTTAACTCGTTCATGGCACCATCGACTTGCGAGGTGGACTGGGCGCGGGCTTCAACCACACTCCAACCTTGCGGCGCGCGCACTGGCTCCCCGTTTGCCCAAGCAAAAATGAGATCTACAGGAAGTGTTGCGCCCATGTACTTTTGGGAGAGTGCTTCTATGGAGGTGAAGTGAAGACTTTCCCCGCTCGATCCAAGTAACTCAGCGCCTTCAGCGTTCCACTGCGCGTAGGCAAGCGTTGTCCCCAAGCTCGTGTAAAACTGCATTGCCCCATTAAGCGGGTCGCCTTGCAGATCAAACTCAGCAGAGAAGCTTTGTTTGGGTTCGGTCTCCAGTGTTAAATTTAATTTCCCAGTCCACGTTGCATCTGGGTTTGTAGCAAGTCCGAGGCGAGGCGGGCGCTGCGTAGAACAGGAGCTGAGTAAGAGTGCGCTCAGCAGAGTGCAAAAAATCCAAACCAATCGTGGAGAAAGTCTTAGCATTTGTTGGGTTAAAAAAAATGGAGCTGAATAAGACTCGAATTCAAGCGGTGAAATGATGTGAACAGATCTGACCGAAACTCAATGAATGTAGGCCAATTGGAAAATATTTGACTCCTCAGTTTATAGGGGGGCTTTGAGTCGATCAATAGTTTCTTTTAAAACATCATCATCAGGATTCAATTTGAGACCCTCGCCCCAAATTTTGAGGGCGTCGGTGTTTCTTTTAAGAACCCACAAAACCTCTCCCAAATGAGCTGCGATTTCGGGGTCGGATTTACTCGCATAAGCACGCTCCAAAATGGCCAAGGCCTCCAAGTTATTGCCCAAGCGAAACTCTACCCAACCTAAGCTGTCCGTGATGAACGGATCATCGGGGGAGAATTCCAGGGCTTTGGTGATCAGCTTCTTAGCCTCAGGGAGCATTAGGTTTCTGTCCGCTAGAGAAAAACCAAGCGCGTTATAAGCTTGTACATAGTCAGGCTGCTTTGCGATGATGGAGCGCAAAATCTTCTCCATATCGCTGTATCGTTTGAGCTTTTCGGCAACCATCGACATTTCATAGGCTATGTCAAAATCGTTGGGGTTCGATTTCAAGTACTTGGCCAAGATGTTGTAAGCACTCTCGTAGACTTTGTTTTCGCGGTAGAGTTGAGCTTTAGCAAGGACCTTGCTCCTTACTTCGCCAGCGGTTTTGCTTGGCAAACCGTCTATCAGATCGATCGCATCTTGCAATTTGCCTTTACCGGCCATAATGCTTGCCCGTTGGAACTGAGCACGCATTACCAAAATGGGATCCTCTATTTTGAGCAGCCAACTGTCGGCCAAAATAGGATCGTTTTGCTTTTGAGCAATCTGTGCCATCATGAGGTAAGCCTGCCCCATGCCTTGTGAGTTAACGCCGCCTGGATTCTCGCCGGCTAGCTTCAGGTAAGTTTGGATCGAATTTTGTGCTTTCTCAATCTGACCTTGCTCGAGTTGTAAGCTACCCAGTAGCAACCATCCGTCAGGAAATTCAGGGGACTTGAGTGTGATTTGAACAAGCTGATCGCCAGCCTCATTGAGACGGTCCATCTCTATCAGGCTTCTAACCCACTGCAGGCGTACGCTGGCATTGGTTTGCAACTCCAGGGCTGGTTTAAGTAATTCCTCTGCACCTGGCGTGTGGGTGCTGGCGAGTTCAATCGCTAGGAGTGTTCCCTGTGTTGATTGTGGGTCAGCGGAGAGACCTTTTTGAAGTGCCTGTAGCGAAGACTCTGACATGGCGGCCATCAGGCGCATTCTGGCGATCGTAATCCAGCTCACAGCGGTCGTGTCAGCTCTGGTTTTAAAAGAACCCAGACTTTGTTCAACAACTTTTAAGGCAAGCGCTTTATCGTTGACCTGAGCGTATAACTGAGGAATGAGGGAGATTGCCTTTGCCTGCTCAATTTGCGAGGTCAGGGCTAGATCTGTCTTGAGAGGTTCCTCAGTTTGCTCAATTTTATTGAGAGCCAATAAAATATCTAAAACATAGCGATTTGCTTCCTTAGAGGCTGGATCTAAGTGTTTCCAAGACTTAGCGGCCTCTAACGCAGAGGGTCCAGAGCGGGCGTGCAACGCAATATCTACGGCTCGTTTGTAGAGCCCAGGATCTTTTGACTTCTTGGCAGCGTCCATGATGAAGGAGTATCCCGTTGAGGGTACTCCTTGCTCGTTGTTAAGTTCACCCAGCAAAATCTCTAGTAACAGTTCACCACTTAAATTGGAATTGGCAACGTGTTCCTCAGAGCTCTTAGCAGCAGGTGCTGCGCTTTGAGTCGGTGTTTTCAAGTCTTTGGTGCTTCTGTTCTTGGGAGCTGCAGCTAAACTGGCGTTGACGCTCATGAGAACACTCATGGCTAAGCCAATTACTTGTGCCAACCTTGACAATCGGCATCCCTTCAACCGGAGTCCCTTTGGGGTACCTCTCAAGGTACCGCCCTCAGACAAGTTGAACCGGTGTACGAATGTGTGTTTTTTGCCATACGAAGTCAGTGATTTCATCGAACTAATTAGGGCTAAATTTCGGAGATTGAGTAGGGCTTGCATAGTGAGATGATAATGCCAAGGAACTATATTTTGCACATCCATGCCCGAATTACCAGAAGTTGAAGTAACCAGACTTAGTTTTGCAGACCAAATCAAAGGGGCGCAGATACAAAGTGCGCACCTAGGAAAGCCGCTCAGGTGGCCCTTGGGGTGTTCGCCCAGTGATTTGCAAGGACTAACCGTAAAGCGCGTGAACCGACGCGGCAAATATTTGTTAATTGAAATGGACCCCTCCCTCTTAATATTGCATTTAGGGATGTCCGGTTCCCTCAGGTTTGAGTCCTCAACCGAGTCCCGCTTGAATACCAAATTGCACGATCATTTTGTGTTGCAGACCAGCCGGGGTGTACTCACGCTGAATGATCCAAGGCGGTTTGGGGCGGTTGTTTTTGCACCTCATCTCAACGCGCCAATAGTTAACAAGTTGCTCGGCAAACTGGGGGTTGAGCCTTTAGGGGAGGATTTCACACCGCTTCAACTCTACAAAGCCCTACGACAGCGCAGAGTTAATATCAAACAAGCGTTATTGGGTGGGCAGATTGTGGTCGGAGTTGGAAACATTTATGCAAGTGAATCTTTATTTATGGCACGCATTCGGCCAACCCGATCAAGCGCAAAAATTACCAAATCCCAGTGCTTGCTTTTGCACCGTGCCATAAAGGAGACTTTAACGCGTGCCATAGAGGTGGGGGGTAGTACCCTCCAAAACTTCTCAAACGCAATGGGTGAGAGTGGATACTTCCAGTTAGAGAGTTTTGTATACGCCAGACAAGGACAGCCCTGCAAGCAATGTCAAACCCCCATCAAACAAATCGTTCAAGGTCAGCGCTCGACATTTTTTTGTCCTGCCTGTCAGAAATGAACCCATCGCTTTTAAATTGTGCTGACTTCTAAGCCTACCTTAACATCTCCCATTGGTTCCAACACGCCCGGGGTAAGGAGAGTGAGTTTTGCCTCTGTTTTGGTTAAATGGCAGCGAACTCACGGTCGTCACGACCTACCTTGGCAGGTGGTTTTAGATCCCTACAGGGTTTGGGTGTCGGAGATCATGCTTCAGCAAACGCAGGTCGTAACTGTGATTTCTTATTTTGAGCGTTTTATGCAACGCTTTCCAAACGTTCAAAGTCTGGCTAAGGCAAATCAAGACGAAGTCCTAGGTCTGTGGAGTGGACTTGGGTATTACTCGCGGGCCAGAAATCTGCACCGCTGCGCTCAAGACATTGTGCGCTTACACGGTGGAGATTTTCCGCGTGATTTTCAAACGCTCCAAACACTTGCTGGAATTGGCCCTAGCACCGCGGCTGCAATTGCCTCTATCTGCTTTTCTGAACGCGTACCCATCTTAGACGGAAACGTTAAGCGCGTTTTAACCCGGCTGATGGGGTACGGATTGGATTTATCAGTTTCCTCAAACTTAAAAGAGCTTTGGGGTGTGGCGATGCACATGCTGCCCGCATCCAAGAAAGACATGCCAACTTATACCCAGGGCATCATGGATTTGGGGGCAACGGTGTGCACCCCCAAAAATCCCAAATGCGAAGTTTGTCCTGCAAAGAATATGTGTGTCGCGGTGCGCAGTGGTGAGCCGCACCAATACCCGGTAAAAACAAAGAAAATTAAGCGCACGACACATTCTTTGTGGATGTTATGTCTAATCAACGAGAGGCATCAAATTTGGCTTGAAAAAAGACCTGCCAAGGGCATATGGGCCGGACTTTATTGTGTTCCCGTACTAAACACTCAAGCGGAATTAGAGGCGTGCGCCGCGCTTGTTGGAGCTAAAAAACTTCATCATAGGGAGCCGGTTACGCACGCGCTAACGCACAAGGAGCTGATATTGCACTGGACTCAAACGAAGCACTTTAATTCTAAAAAACTGAGTCAATACAACCCCGCCCCAACAAATAACCCAAACAACGCAGACGGTGCGTTCTCAAATGGAGCCTGGTATAGCATGAAGAGTTGGTCGCCTCTGGGTTTGCCCGCGCCGGTTAGAAAGTTGATGATTCAGCTGGAGTCTGAACTCACTTAGTCACCCAGTTCACGGTGACGTTTTAAGGTGACCCAGTTGGCGGAGAATTCTGTTGCGAGTTTTTCAACCAAATAGACCGATCTGTGTTGCCCACCCGTGCAGCCTATTGCAACAGTGACATAACTTCGGTGGTCTTCATCTAAGGCAGGAAGCCAATTGCTTACAAATTGTGAGATCTGTTGAGCCATGGCCTGCACACTTGCGTGCTGATCCAACCAATTGGATACAGGCGCGTCCATGCCCGTCAAAGATTTAAGATTGGATTCGTAGTGCGGATTGGGCAACATTCTGACGTCAAATACATAGTCAGCGTGAACTGGAATTCCACGTTTGAAGGCAAATGATTCAAACATGAGAGTGAGGGCTGCAGCGGGGGCGCCAATTAATGCATGGATGTAGCTTTGCAGTTTAGAGTTTTTTAGTAAACTGGTATCGATAATGTGCGACATCTCCCGAAGATCAGCGAGCAACTCTCGCTCCAGCTCAATGGACTCACCCAGGTTTCGAATACTTGGGTTGCTCGAGTTCCCAGACTCGCCAGTGTGATTGGAGGTATTAGATGGGGTTGATTGAGATAGGGGATGACGTCTGCGCGTCTCAGAGTAGCGGTGAACGAGAGTGTCCGTGTTGGACTCTAAAAAGAGCAGTCTAATGTTGATATTTCTTTCCCTTAGCTTTTTGAGCTGAGCTGGGACTAAGTGAAGTGCTCCTCGACTCCTCACATCCATTGCAATTGCGACTTTCTCTGCCTTTAATTTGTTCTCAAGATCCACAAAGGATATGAGCAGCTCTGGGGGGAGGTTGTCCACGCAGTAATAACCCAAATCTTCCAGGGCGTGCAGCGCAACGGACTTGCCAGAGCCAGACATGCCAGTGATCAAAACGAGTTCACTACTCATGACTGGTGCTCCTGCTTTTTTTGGTCGGCGCTTTGGTTGAGGACGCTTTATCGTCAACTTTACTCATCTGTTGTAGCATTTCTTTGGCATGTGCAAGAGTGGTCTCTGAGAGCACCTCGCCGCCCAGCATCCTCGCAATTTCCTTGACCCGTTCCTCATTTGCAACGCACTGCATTTGACTTAATGTTCCCCCCGAACTTGGGGCTTTTGAGACAACCCAGTGGTGATCCGCGCAGGCTGCAACTTGGGGAAGGTGGGTGACGGCTAGCACCTGGCGGTCTTGGCCAAGTTTTTTCATCAGTTTTCCAACCGTCTGTGCAACTGCACCGCCCACTCCTGAGTCAACCTCATCGAAGATGAGGGTCTGTGCCTCACCCAGTTGACTCGTTGTGACCGCTATGGCCAAAGAAATTCGTGAGAGCTCGCCCCCAGAAGCTACTTTCGCGACAGCTCTTGGGGTCGCGCCAGAATGAGCTGCTACCAAGAACGCAACCTCCTCAAGACCGTAAGGTCCTGGTTGATCAGCTATGTCGATTTGAACGACGAAGGATCCTCCCTGCATCCCAAGTCCTTGCATGGCCTGGGTGATGGCGCTGGAGAGTTTAGGTGCTGCCTGCTCCCTGATCTTCCCGATGTTTTTGGCTTGGGCGTTGTAAGCTTTCTGCGCAGCTAACTCACTTGCTTCTAGTGCGCCTAAATCGACGGCGCGGTCTAGCCTTTGGAGCTCTGTTTTCCAAGATACATAAAGTTCGGGAAGTTCGCTGGGCTGCCTTTTATAGCGCCTGGCTAATGACAGCCACAAGGACATCCGCTCATCGAGTTCAGCAAGTCTTTGCGGATCAAGGTCAGTTCTTTTGAGCCAAGACTGAAGCGAGTGTGCTACGTCCGAAATCTGAGCGCTTGCAGACGCCAGTGCCTCACTTAACTCGTTAAATTCAAGATCAAGGTGGGCGTTCGAGTCCAGCTCGGACTGGGCGTTGGCAATGAATTGATTGGCCCCTTCTTCATCTCCTTGCAAGGCGTTGTAGGCCTTTTGGGCAACTTCGATCAGAGTTTGTGCATTGGCAAGTCGGGTGTGCTGCGTATTCAGGGTTTCCCACTCGTTGGCTTCTGGTGCGAGCTTATCGACTTCTGTGATTTGCCAAATAAGGCGCTCACGCTCGGAGTGCAGTTTATCTTGCTCAGTGCGCGCACGCGCCAATTCTTGTTTAGCCTCACGCCATTCGTTCCAGAGCTTCAATAGCGGTGCAGTGGATATGCCAGCGTAAGCGTCCAAGAGCGCTCGAACGGAATTGGGCCTAGTAAGGCTTTGCCAGGCGTGTTGACCGTGAATATCAATCAGTCGCTCGCCAATCTCTCTCAGTTGTGTTGCAGTAGCCGGACTTGCGTTGATCCAAGCTCTGCTTTTGCCCCCCGTATCGATAATTCGTTTAAGAAGTAGTTCGGTTTGGCCGGGCTCGAAGCTAAAACCTTGTTCCTCAAGCCAAGGCTCGAGACTTTTGGAGGCCTCAATTTCTAGTGTGATCTCAGTTTTAGAGGCTCCCTCACGAATAACGGAGGACTCCGCCCGATTCCCAAGTGCCAACTGAATGGCATCGATCAAAATGGATTTGCCCGCACCTGTCTCGCCGCTTAAGACTGAGAACCCGTTGGAGAGGTCCAACTCTAGGTGCTTGACGATGACAAAATCTTTCAGTGTGATCCGCTTTAGACTCATGCCACGCCCTCATTCCAGTGGAGTTTTTTACGCAGAGTATCAAAATAACTCCAACCCACAGGGTGCAAAAAGCGTGCCCTGTGCTCTGATTTAGAGACCTCAATGCGGTCCCCTTTGATAAGGGATGCTAAGGACTGCATGTCAAAGTTTGCACTCGCGTCTTTACCAGATACCAGCTCAACGGTGATTTGTGCATCATCCCCCAAAACAATGGGACGGTTGGATAAGGTGTGCGGAGCAATGGGTACTAGCACCCAGCCCTTTAAAGCCGGGTGAATGATCGGGCCCCCCGATGAGAGGGCGTAGGCGGTGGATCCTGTTGGGGTTGCGATAATTAATCCGTCTGCGCGTTGGTTAGACAAGAAGTATCCGTTCACCTCTACCCTCAGCTCGACCATACCCGATGTTGCACCTCTGTTAAGGACTACGTCGTTCATAGCAAGAGTGCTGAAAACGCAGGCATCATCTCGAATGACTTTACCGAGAAATAGGCTCCTGAAATCCTCGGTATAGTTACCTTGTAGCATAGGCTCTAGGGTGGTCTCGATTTGATCAAGCGCGATGTCGGTAATAAATCCAAGGCGCCCTTGGTTGATCCCTATAAGTGGGACACCGTAAGGTGCGAGTTGTCTCCCGAATCCAAGCATGGTGCCGTCTCCGCCGACCACAATAGCGAGGTCACACGTTTTGCCTATTTGTTGAATATTTTGAATCTGAGGGCTTATCAGATCGCAGCTTGCTGCGGTCTCTTGCTCGATAATAACGTCTGCACCTTGAAGATGCAAAAAATGAGTTAAGCTCTGGAGTATCTGGGAGGTGGTCGGAGCGGGTTTAGCTTTTGGTTTAGACGAATGTAATTCGTCCAAAGCCCTTGGAGCTTTCTCTCTGACTTCTTTGGCATACTTGCCAATTAGCGCTATTTGTCGAAATTTTGATTTCATAGGGAAATTAAATCACTAAAATCTGTCTTCTGTATGAATATGCTTGATGAACGTGCCAAGTTTTTGTTAAAAACACTGGTCGAGCGCTACATTGCCGACGGGCAACCTGTGGCTTCTCGTACTTTGTCTAAAACCTCTGGCATTGAGCTCTCTCCGGCTACGATTAGAAACGTGATGGCTGATTTAGAGGACTTGGGTCTGATTACGAGCCCTCATACCTCAGCCGGTAGGATCCCAACATCTAGGGGTTACAGACTCTTTGTTGACACGATGCTGACCACAAAACTCGACGTTCTTGAGACTCCCGTTTTGCAATCCGATCAGCCGCAAAAAATTATTTCAAACGCCGCCAATTTGTTGTCGAGTCTCTCACACTTTGTGGGTGTTGTCATGGTTCCTAAGCGGGGCATGGTTTTTCGTCACATTGAGTTCATGAGACTGTCTGAAAAAAGGCTCCTGGTTATTATTGTTTCTCCTGACGGCGATGTACAAAATAGGGTTATTTTCACGGAATCTGACTACTCAGCACAGCAGCTTATTGAAACCTCAAACTACCTCAATTCTAATTACTCCGGCATGAGCTTTGATTTGGTTCGGGAGAAACTGAAGGCTGAAATGGATTCCCTTAGGGGGGAGATTGGTAAATTAATGCAGGCAGCTGTCCAGGTTAGCACAGAGGTCCTAACGCAGGCCCAAGATGAGGTCATCATCAGTGGTGAGCGCAATTTGTTGTCGGTCAGCGATTTTTCGGGAGATTTGGGGCAACTTAGGCGAGCTTTTGATTTATTTGAGCAAAAGGCTCAATTGCTTCAACTCATGGAGAGCTCTGCTAAGGCAGATGGCGTGCGTATTTATATAGGTGGAGAGAGTCAGGTCGTGCCAGTGGAGGAGTTATCCGTGGTCAGCGCTAAATATGAGATGGACGGTCAAGTTGTTGGAACATTAGGCGTAATTGGACCAACAAGAATGCACTACGAGCGAATGATCCAAATTGTTGACCTTACCTCAAAGCTTTTGACAAATGCGCTGAGCCACAAGTAAAACACATAAGATTGTTAACTTGCTTGACTGTTAGCGATCAATCTTCAGGTTAAAATAACAACCTAGGGCCTATAGCTCAGTTGGTTAGAGCAGAGGACTCATAGCGAAAGTTGTGCCATATACGTGGAAACTGTTTATGGGATGGTGTCAAATTCGGAGAAAGCTAAAGGTAGAAATATCCAAGCTAACGCCGAGCCAAGCTTCAGCATGAAAGTGCTGTTGAAGGTGTAGAGACTAGACGGCACCCATCTAAGTTGAGCAATCAATATGATGAAGGCATAGTCCAGGGAGTTGCGAAAGCAACACAAACCGGAATCCTTTGGTCCCTGGTTCGAGTCCAGGTGGGCCCACCAGAAAAGCAAACCCTCATCAGCAATGATGGGGGTTTTGTCTTTTAAGCGTTACTTTAAGTTACGCTGGTGCAGGATCTCTAAATCAATGAAATTGTCCGCTTAGAGCGAATTCCTTAAGTGCATTACCAGGTGTGATTGTGCTTTTATAAAGTGGTCCACAGGGCGTATCGGCCATCACCATTGAGAGTGAGTAGCAATCATCTACATAATGCATGGACTGATAACCTTCTAGGTGATAGGTGAAGATATTTAAAATATCAATGATGCTGCGATTAGTTGATTTGCAATAAATCACCTTCTCAAGATGATTTAATTCCTATCGTATAAAAGATTCGTTTACACCTTGAGATAGCAAGATCTTAAATAGGTATTGTGGGAATCGCTCTACTAAGTTCGATGCTGGGGCTAGAGGCATCCACACTGGTGGCAGGGTTCTTTCATTTACAAACAAGGCTACCTGTGTTTTTGAAAATATTGCTTCCCTTTCCAGCGGGTTCGTTGACGCCTGAAGAGACTCGAACTAATAATTATTTTGAGCAGTGTAAATAAAACATTGAAAAGTGCCTCTGATTAGGCTGAGACTGGAATCAATGCATGTGTGACTTTAGGTAGCCCAGAT
>CAJAYT010000053.1 GCA_903949285.1 uncultured Burkholderiales bacterium | reverse complement strand
TCTAAATTCAAATCTTATGGCCTAAACACCTTACGAATCCAATCTTCTAGCGAATACACTGGACTTGCTTTGGTCAAAGTTTAATCCCTAAGGTATTGCCTCGCCAGAGGGTTGAAATAAGGATAAAGAAGTGGTCTGAGCCTGGTAAGAGGCCAGGAGGGTGAAGATCATGAAATCAAAATCTCATGTTGGGTAACTTTCCATTGTTAAGTTAGTTGAAATTACCGGATTAACAGTTTTAGTGATAACTCCAGCACCCGGACAAGTCTGCCAACAGGAATTGAGGTTCCGTAGTCAATTCTGAGGGCAAAGGAATTTACTTGCTTTGGATCTGCAGTATTTAAAAATCTATCTGGATTCATGCTGTCTAACTTAATAAGCTTTAGTTAGTAGTTACTTTTGATATTGTGTCAGTTCTTGAGTACTCACAATATCTCAAGAAAATTAGCTTTTATGATTGTCTAATGCTGAAGTATGGCTGTTATGGTGACCCCTCTTTTATAGACTAAAGTCTTTCCCATAATTTCAACGGAGATCATCAATGGAAAAAACAAGACAGGAACTTTTTAATTTGGTATGGTCAATGCCCATGACCAAATTGTCTAAGCAATTCGAACTTAGTGATGTTGGACTGCGAAAGATTTGCGTTAAAAATCAGATTCCACTTCCCCCTCAAGGTCACTGGACCCGCAAACAATTTGGGAAAGAAATACCGACGCCAGAGCTTCCTGACAAAGATTTCAACCCGATCATTGAGATCAACGACGAACACAAAATTCAGGTAAATCGAGAGCGATCAGAAGAAAGGAAGGCTGCGATAAAAATCGCACTCGATCCACCAACGCAAGAACTGCGAAAGCCAGAACAGTTAATACATGAACGCTGTATCAAAGCATTCAAAGAGATCAAAGACTTCATCTTAGAGATAGAGAAGAAGCAAAGCCTCGTGAAGTTTGAAGCCATTAAGGATAAACCACCAAGTTTTCCTCCAACACATATCTTTTCATTCGCGTATTTTCGTTCGTCTCGTGATGGTTTTCCTTTATACGCAACAGCTAGAAACGCCATCCGCGCCGTCTGTATTGCGGATGTGCTCTTTCAGCGACTAGAAGAAAAAGGAGTTGAAGTTCAAATTAATTTCGATGATCGAGAAGGGACAACTATGAACGCCATTAAAAATGGTGCAACAACTCAATTTTATTTTAGAGAACCTTACACAAAGGTAACTCGTACGCCTGCTCTAAGTAAAATTGAAAAACAACTTCATAATTACGCATGGGGATCTGCTCAAATTGAAGTTCCTCAAAACGTGCTTTGCATAAATTTTGGATGGAGGTCTTATACAAAAAAATCATTCAAAGATACTGGCTTGAAACTTGAGTACCAAATCGAAAACATAGTTAGCTACGTTGTAAAAGTATTAGATGAACAAATTGAAGAATCCAAGCAGCGAGAAATTCGCGCTCGAGAAAATAAACGTAAAAAATACATTTCAGAGTTCAACGAGCGCATTACCAAATCTCAAGAAAATCAACTTGAATACGCTTTAAAAGAAAGCAAGGACTTAGAGAACCTAATTCGCTTGAAAGCTTATCTTAAAACTATGAAAGAAATCTTCTCAAAACTTCCTTCGGAAGAGAAAGTAGCTGGTTTAACATGGATTAAACTTGTAAAGACTGAACTCAAAACTATACAACCAATTGAGACTCGAATCAAAAGAATCAAACGCGCTGCTAAGAACCCCGCCAAGAAAATCAAAGAGCTTTGGTATGTTGATCCATTACCTGAAGATTACGAGCCAGACTTTAAAGCCATATACGCAGAAGAGCGAAGACATTAAAAAGACTAAAAGTTGTCTAGAAAAGAAAATGCATAATCTTTCGGAATTACTTGCCTTGAGTTTGGGCCAGTTAAGTCTTGTAGAAAAATAATCTCGTCCATTTTCGTATGCTGAAGCAAGGCCTGAATTAGGGCTTCACTACCCCTGTAACCCGCTATAATATTAGGGTTTTATGACTGGATTATTGAGTATAATTCTCTAGGAAAAAGGTCTAAATCCACTAAAATAGACGCATGCCATCTAAGTTTGCCAACCAATCTCAGGTCCGTCAATACAACGTTTCTAACGCCGTAGCCTCTGCACGGATTGAAGGGATTACTCCCACTAAACGGTTAGAGCAAAGCCTCACTGATTACGTTGCTGGCAAAAAGAGTATTGCACAAATATTGGAAGAAACCAAACAACGTTATGTCACGCTACGACGCGGATGACACTTACTGCTACCCAGGTACAGACGTACTTCGAAATAAAGCAGAAATAACTACCGCAGAAGATTTAGACACCTATGAGGGCGAGCTATCTACTTTGCGCTCAATTGAGATTTTAGAAAATCCCATAGCAGGTCAATTTGACTTGGCCCATCTACAACGTATTCATTTAGCCCTCTTTCAGGATGTTTATGACTGGGCAGGAAAGATTCGTACAGTAGATATTAGCCGTGGCAATAGTCGTTTTGCTAATGTTCGCTTTATTGAATCTGCGGCCAACAATATCTTTAACAAACTAGCTCGTGAAAACTGGCTCAAAGGGTTAGACGCTGACGCTTTGTCAAAAAGACTGGCTCACTACCTATCAGAGATAAATGCTCTACACCCTTTTCGAGAAGGAAATGGTCGTGTACAACGTATTTTTATCTCGCAACTTAGTCAATCGGCTGGCTATCAACTAGACTACTCCGACATAGATCAGGAGCAAATTTATCGAGCAATGGAGCTAGCCTTTAATGGGGATGAATCTCCTCTTGCAAACCTCATTCTGGAACGCCTAGAAAGCAATGAATAGGCTTAGGTAATTTACCAGCCTGTATGGGCCAATGAGACCTCTTTAATCCGTTTGTCGTGGGTTCGATCACCGCACGTCCTACCAAAAAAATTAGTGAAATCAATAACTTGTTTCTAGCATTTGTCCGTTTGTATAGATAGCTCTTGGGTTCGGATGATCTACAAATATCAATAGACCACCCAATAGTTAGGTTGTACCGCAGGTACAGATAAGAGGATTTTTGATTAGAGCTCCAGAGGAGCTTGGGCACGCTCGGCCGCGTGGC
>CAJAYT010000052.1 GCA_903949285.1 uncultured Burkholderiales bacterium | reverse complement strand
TTAACCGCCTTAACCTGTGTGGCTAAAGCAGTTGCTCGGTCGGATTCGGTTTTAGTCTGAACCTTCCCCGTTAAATCCACGACACCTTGATCGGTGCGAACGCTGATCTCTCTTCCCTTGACATCCTTGTCTTCGGCGAAAGCCGCTTTGACTCGCGTAGTGATTGTTGCATCGTCTACATACTGTCCAGCTGTATCGGTAGATGTATCAGCCGCGTAGCTCGCGCCCATACAAAGTAAAGCGCTAAGTAGTATCAACTTGTTTAAGAATTTGAAGGTCATGGTTAATTCCTTTTATATGGTTAAGAAAAAATTCCAAAGAATAGGTCAGCTACACATTCCATACTTTTGAAACTGCAATAGGAGCTTAGTTGTTAGGGAGAGGTAAGGTCTGTACGTCACCATACCTACGCAGCAAAAAATATATGTCCTTAAAACGAGTAGAGTGTTGGTACGCTCAAATGCGCTTGATAACTAAAAAACTGATCAAAAATAGATTAATCATTTGTTACAAAATGATGAAAAATGCGATGGAAAAACTAAATCAAAAAATATAAGTAGAAACTTGGTTCTATATCCTATTAGCTATTGGAATAGGGCTCAATTCAATGTAAATTACAAACTTATAGATTGAAAGCAATTACTTTATAAATGTGAATTAAAGGAGTGTATTGATGATGAAGCTATTTAATATGAATCCATCTGATTTACATGAAGCTATGCTGCGCAATCCTAGAATTCATGAACTTACAAGAGTTGTTGATTTTAATAAAATAGAGGGGCAGGTCAGTCCGCTCCAAGTCCAGACCCCATTGGTGATTGATGATATCTTTCAAAAGCTATGGATACCTACTGAAAAGAGTGAGACTAAATTCGCCTAAGATTGCATAATTTGGGCAACTAGGGTAACCGAGGTAAATGGGGTAAATGGGGTAACTAGGGTAAGTTCTTCGCAACGCAGTCGGCCCTGGATTTCACACTGCACGGATACTGTTCGCGTAAATCCAAATATTGATACTTGTTTGGAAGCGCGTTAGGTAATAACATTTTCTACTTGCCTAAGTAGGATTTGATTCAAGTCCCAATGCT
This sequence comes from uncultured Burkholderiales bacterium, assembly GCA_903949285.1. GTDB lineage: Bacteria > Pseudomonadota > Gammaproteobacteria > Burkholderiales > Burkholderiaceae_C > Limnohabitans. The sequence goes on along the minus strand of CAJAYT010000052.1, from coordinate 14,874 downwards.
TTACAAGTGCCCAAAATATTAAATGGTATTTTTGGACTCTCCAACTGGATCGGTTGGGCTATGAGACCATTTTGGCAAGTATCGCTGGCTTACGTGCGTGAGCCCCAACCCCCAACCCTAGAGAAATGAGGGTGGGGAGTAAGAGTCATTAAAGAATATTCCAGCTCGCCGGCAATACTCTAGTAAAAGTAGCGAGTGCAAAAACTGCAATGCTAAACTCAATCAACAGTATATAAAATCTTGCCATCTGTTTATCCTTTGTGTAATTGTCAAAGTATTTTCTAAGTAGAAATCTTAATAATCGTTATCAAGCTCCTATGCCTGCATGATAATTATTATTAAATTAAATTAATATAGACAATTGGTGCTACTTAAGATTTGGAGCGTATTCACTGTTCATATCTTCAAACTTGACCAAAGGCCATAGCTCAATAGTTCTAGATGATGGGTTTAAAGAAGCGATGTTAAAGGTTATGGCAATTCGGAGTCGCAAAGAATAGCTCATCTACAGCCTATAAATGGAAATCGGTTTCGATTCTTGATAAGATTGACGTGTAACCAATGTCCACTAAATTTAAGCCCTGAATGACCCCCCCATCAATATTGATCGTTGATGATCACCCTATTTATAGGGATGCACTTTGTGAAAAACTCACCGTAGATTTCAATTCTTTAGGTATCGATGTTTTGTCAGCCTCTAGTTTGGAGGAAGCAGTTTCCACAATCTCCAGAGGTCAAAAGAATTGGCTCATACTCTTAGATTTGATTCTGCCCAATACGACACCCTTAATAGCCATTTCCAAGTTAAAAGAGGACAGGCGCGTTTTGCACATTATTGCCATGTCAGGTTTAGAGGAAGATGAGTGGAGTGAAAAATGTATAGCGGCTGGGGCAACAGCCTTTATCTCCAAAAATAATACCAGTAACCACATTTATACAAAAATATGCGATTTACTGAAAATCCGCAGTACGGATTCTGAATCTACTTCTAATGCACAGTTAACCAAAAGACAACTCGAGGTGCTAGCGCTTATGAGTAAAGGTACGTCGAACAAAATTATTGCAGATCAGCTCGATATTAGTGAGCAAACCGTAAAAATTCATATCAACGCAATTTTTAGATTCTTAAAAGTCTCCAACAGGACTCAAGCAGTTTATAAATCTCAAATGCTTAAGTTGATTTAATCTAGAGCATGAGTCATATAGATCAAGTTATCACAGAGGGCGCGCAAAGCCAGTCTGATTATGTGGCTTACGAGAAGCTGCAGTACATGCTGGAATTTGCCAAATCCAGCACCATCGCCACCATCTTAGCTCCCATCCTGTGTATTCCCATATACATGAATAGCATTCAAGCGTGGAGATTTAATTCATGGTTTATCTTGATGGCGGTCGTAGTAGCGTATCGCATTTACTTGATAAAAACCATTGATTTGAAAAGAGATATTCAGCTCAACTTTTTCTGGCTTAATGTTGGCATTGGACTCACCACGCTTGCGTGGGGGTTGGGGTGGTTGCTATTGGTTGAGGATTTGACCCCGATCAGTTATTTAACTTATGAAATCATATCCTTGACAGTTCTATTCGTAGGAATGGTTGGATACTGTGTTAATTTAAGGTCGTTTCTATCTTTTGTTTTACCACTTAAGTTGCCTGAACTCATTTTCCTGATTCTTTATAACCAATATGTTGTCTGGCCCGTTGCACTTGGTTCGTTTATAACTTTTTATTTAGCCATCAAGATGGCGCTTTTATTCTCACGCTCTTGGGAGAAATCGATCTCGCTTAGGTTTAAGAACGAATCGCTCTTCAATGAATTAAGGTTGGAGCGGGATGTATCAATTGCGGCAAACGTTGCCAAATCCGATTTCATCGCGACCGCAAGCCACGATCTTCGCCAACCCATGCAGGCAATCAATATTTATCTTGAATTGATGGGGTTGACTCAAAAGGAAAATCAAAATAATCCAATTGTTAATAAGTTAAAGGTCAGCGTTGAACAATTAAACAGAATGTTCAATGCGCTTTTAGATATCAGCAAAATTGATGCTCAAAGCGTAGCCGTCCATGATCAACCCTTTTGTGTTCAATCACTTCTGTCTGAAGTTGAGGAGGTTTTTGGGCACGTTGCTGCTGAAAAGAATTTGAGTCTTTCATGTATTGGCCCAAGCGCATTTGTGTGCGGCGATAAGTCATTGCTGCAGCGTATATTAAACAATCTAGTTTCTAATGCCATTCATTACACAAAGGCTGGGTATATAGAAGTTAAGATCGCGATTGTCGATGAGCGTTTACAAATACAGGTGCGAGATACAGGGTGCGGGATTTCACAGGCCGATTGCGAGCTCATCTTTAAAGAATTTTTTAGAGCTGAGCAAACGCGTGCTTTGCACGATGGACTTGGGCTTGGGCTCGCTATTGTCAAGCGTTTAACCAAACTGATTGACGCAACTCTCAGCGTCAAGTCCAGGTTAGGGAGCGGGACAACATTTCTCTTGCAAACAAAGTACACCATCTCACAGGACCTAGAGCGCCAGTCTATCAGCCCTGCTGATCCGCTCACCACTTCTGAGTCAGTCAGCTCTGCAGCGTCCACTGCGTCAAAGCACATCGCAATCATTGAAGATGACGAGACATTGCTTGAGGCGTATCAAAAATTATTCAGTGCCGCTGGTTTTGTGGTCCACACCATTTCCATTGTTCACGCTGAGTTGTCAAATAGTTTATTAACTGTGGATCGTCTTGACTTTGTATTGAGCGACTTTAGGCTCGGCGCTAAAAACGGGGTTGATTTCATTCAATCCATACGCGAGGAATACAACGCAGAGATTCCTGCTTTGCTACTCACTGCAGATACTTCACCCCAACATATTCAATTATTTTCTGACCTAAACATACGCGTCCTCTATAAGCCTATTAAGTCCAAAGAGATTCTTGACTACGTTAACGAATATTTAGCGGCGCATTAAAGCGTGCTAACTCTTTCCTGAGCAAATTCCGCTTGGTCAGAGCGATAGCTCTCAAATCTGAATTTGAAACCAGGCTTCTCGCATCGATTTTAACGCTCATCTCTTTTTGTGTAGTTATTTAGCTTTACAAAAGGGTCTCTTGGATTGATAGAATGTAGCTTATGAGCCCTACAGTGGCCAGGCCAACTTCTATCAGTAACTGAGAGACCCGATTAAGTCTATGGATTCACAAGAAATACAAAAAATCAAGAACCAATTGGCGAAAACTGATTATGAAAACGATCTCAAAATTGTTTCCCAAAAAAAGCCCAAAGTACCCATGGTGTTGTTCTTTGGCAGAGACAACTTCTCTGATAACTCGAAGTACCTGTTCTTAGATGCAAGCCGGAATAATTACGGATTTGAGCCCCTTTGGTGCAGTTTCAACCCTCAATTGGTACAAGAGCTTTTGGCTCTTAATTTAAACGCAGTCGATTTATCGATCAATGCAGGCAAGAACATTGCCTTTCTCATCAAAGCACCACTTTGTGTGTTTACGATAAGCCCCAACGAATCCCTACAAATTTCGGCCTACGCAGCGGCCCTGGCTGGGGCGCAAAAGGTACAACTTTGGCACGGCGTGGGAACAAAGCAGTTGGATTTGGCATTGACGGACAAAGCCGATTTGGGGAACACTAATTTTGTTCACCAATTGGTTGAGGCCTCCTCCATCGACTACATCTTAAGTCCAGCCCAAACCTGGGATAGGCAGTGGCGAGAATTTTTCGGCGTGAGAAAGATTATCCGAGCTGGGATGCCCAGAAATGAGGTCCTAACCAGAAAGCCGCTCGAGCATGAGTTAGTTGGTTCCTATAAAAAAGTATTCAAGTCGCCAGATGCCTTCAAAATATTGTGGGCGCCAAGCTTCACCTATATTGGGGATCAGCCTATGTGGATGAACCAAAGCGTTTATGAGAAGATTTTGGCTCCCTTTCACGCGCGTAAGATCAAAGTTGAGCTTGTCATTAAGCCGCACCCTTATGACAGCCGGTTAGAGAATGAGATAAAGAATAACCCACTGGTCATCTCCCCCGGACCGGATATTTACCCTTATCTCAATCAAGTGGATTTACTCATTACGGATAAATCGTCCATCTTCACGGACTTCTTGCACTGTGATAAACCCATTATCTTTATCAAGAACAACCGAATTAATGAAACCGATGCTGACAACATCTTCATGTCCCAGTTGCCGGGCGTGGAGACCGAGCTTCATTCGGTTGGTGCTGCAGTTGAGCGAGTACTTACCAAGGACGAGTTCGTACAAATCCGAGCTGAGCTCAAATCCAAGGCTTTCGATACCTCAGCAGCAGATGCTTGTAAGGAGATAAACTCTTACTTTGCTGAGTTAGTGCCGTCTTTGGTTGCCTAACTGGGTTTTACAGAGTTTTACAGGTTTTAGCGGGATATTCATACTCAACGGAGTGACGGATTTGAACTATGCAGTCATACTCGCCTCAGGCGAAGGCAGTCGGTTTGGAGGCGAGAAGCTCAAACAACTAACCCGTGTGTCGGGTAAAACTATTTTGGAGCACACGCTCCAACTGTTTGACAAAAATCCACTGATAGAAGAGATTGTTATCGTCGGCAATTCGCAGGTCATTTTGTTGCAGCACGAATTTAAGAATAAATATCCGAAATTAAATTCAATTGTCCCAGGAGGCGCAAGTCGCGCAGAGTCAACTTGGATGGGGCTGTCCGCTTTAGCGGGTCGAGCCAAGCGTGACGATAAAGTCTTGATTCACGACGGGGTCAGACCATTTTTGAGTCACGAAATCATTCAAAACTTGATTGCTGCACTAGATAACTACAGTGCAGTCAATACAGTCATTGATGCAACCGACACCATGCTCTATGTAGAGGACCACAAAGTGGTCTCTATTCCCGATAGAAGCAAGATCAAAAGAGGTCAAACGCCCCAGGGGTTTAAGTACGGAGCCATTGTGGAGGCGTTCACCGATTTCTTGCCTAGACAAAATGAACTCAAAGTAACCGATGACTGCGCTATCTATCTCAATTACTGGGGCGAACGCTCTCCCATCTTTACGGTAAAGGGTAGCGAAGAAAACATCAAAATCACCTTCCCCTTTGACCTTATCACTGCAGAAGAGGTGTTTAGGATGGGGCGGTATAACGATACCTATCAGCCCGCTGATATCAAGGGCAAAGTGGCCGTGGTGTTTGGGGGCTCTCAGGGCATTGGAGAGGCTACTGTGCTGAAACTGCGCGCGTCTGGTCTAAGAGTTTACTCACTCAGCCGTGCAAGTGGGTGTGATGTCTCAAACGCCGAGCAGGTGCAAAGTACGCTTGCCAAAATTGCACAAGAAAACGCCGCGACCGGTATTGATTTCATCATCAACTGCGCAGGAATCCTCTACACAGGACCCATGATCAACATGAGCGCTGATAAGTTGACGGAGATGATTCAAACCAATGTGCTTGGCAGCGTTCTTATTGCCAATGCAAGTCACCCGCACTTGAAGAAAACCAAGGGGATGTTGGTGCTCTTCTCGTCATCCTCTTATTTAAAGGGGCGGGCCAATATCGCTATGTACTCTGCAACCAAGTCCGCCGTCAGCAACTTGACCCAGGCCTTGGCAGAGGAGTGGGCCGGCGACTCGGTCCGAGTCAACTGCGTTGCCCCGTCTAGGACCGATACGCCGATGCGGTCTAACAACTTTAACGACTCTGATGACTTGGCTGATTTACTCAAGCCCGAGAAAGTGGCGCAGCGTGTTGAGGATTTGTTAAGAAGTGATCTAACCAGCAACATTGTGCGAGTGTATTGAGTGCGGCCTAATGCTGTTTAATTGTAAATAATCGCTATGCACTATTCTCGATGCTCGATGCTCGATGCTCGATGCTCGATGCTCGATGCTCGATGCTCGATGCTCGATGTTCGATGCACGATGCACGATGCACGATGCACGATGCACGATGCACGATGCACGATGCACGATGCACGATGCACGATGCACGATGCACGATGCACGATGCACTAAGTCTTTAGCGCACAGCCATGAAAATGTTTAAGCACAAAGCAACTCCTTCCTCTGCGCACCAAGCGTCAGAAGAGAGCTTGAATAAATCCCTCAAGTTTCGCTCTAAACACCGATCCCTCAAGCTCACTACAAAGCGCCGTGTTCGCGCACTCAAACGTGTGCACCGACGTGTGCAATCGCGCGGCGCCCAACTCCCCCAGGTTTGGAAAGGGATGCTGTGGGTCGCACTAAGTGGTGTGCTCTTTACCTGTTTGAACACTGTTGTGCGCAGCATTACTCTAACGCTTGATGGACTAGAGTCCCAGTTTTTGCGCTACTTGTTCGGGTTTTTGGTGATGCTCCCTTTGTTGATCCAAGAGGGATGGCGCACTTACATACCTGTGGATATGAAGGGTCAGTTTTGGCGGGGCGGAGTGCACTCCATCGGTCTGTGGTTTTGGTTCGCAGCGCTTCCCAAGATCTCACTTGCAGATATGACCGCTATTGGGTTCTCTGGCCCCATCTTTATCATGATTGGGGCGAGTCTCTTTTTGGGTGAGCCGATGAGAAGAGACCGCTGGATTGCAGCGCTGATAGGGCTCTTAGGGGTAGCGGTGGTGGTCGCGCCCAAGTTGTCCGGCGACGGCGGGTGGTACACACTCGTGATGTTTGCATCAACACCGGTCTTTGCGGCGTCTTTTTTGATCACAAAATCTTTGACCAAGTACGAAACACCGGGTGTGATCGTTTTTTGGCAAGCGATCACGGTCAGTTTATTCAGTCTACCCTTTGCTTGTATGGTGTGGCAAACGCCCTCAGCGCTTCAGTGGTTGGGCTTTATGGCAGCGGGTGTCTTGGGCTCCCTAGGTCACTACTGCCTGACCCGCGGATTTAAAGCGACCGATATCTCTGCAACGCAGTCACTCCGGTTTTTAGACTTAATCTGGTCTGCAACCGCTGGCTACTTGGTGTTTGGTGATGTACCGAGTCACTTCACGATTTTGGGCGCTGTGGTGATTCTCTCCTCCACTATTTGGATTGCAAGGCGCGAGGGTCGTGAGGTCGTAGTGATCGCAGAGCGCGAGCACCTTTGACCCTAAGTTTTGGAGCGCCAGGTTCCTCGCAGAACGTTCGTTTTGCCCCCGCTCACTGGTTGGCAATGCCCTGGGCCACGTGGCCGGCGGGAACATGTAACGCCGCAGATTCGATGTGGCCTGTTTGGTCATCAAAGAAGAAGTCGGGTTCAAACTCCAGTAAAAACTCACCCTTGGACAAACCACCCAAAAACATCGCCTCGTCGACTTGCACATTCCAGTTCATGAGGGTCCTGATTGCACGCTCATGGGCCGGCGCGCTCCTAGCGGTGACCAGCGCGGTTCTAATGCGCATGTCAGGTGTGCCCTCTTGCTGCAGTCTTTGAAGCGCGCTCAGTAGCGGCTTAAATGGCCCAGCAGACAGTGGCTGAGTTGCCTTTTCTTTCTCGTGCTTTTGAAACGCTGTAAGTCCTTGAGACTGAAACACTTGCTCGGCCTCATCGGAGAAGAGCACCGCGTCCCCGTCAAAGGCAATCCTCACCTCATGCGGGTGTGACTCAGAGGCGTGCGCGGAGTGCGGATAGACCTGTGCAGCGGGTACACCAGCGCTCAGCGCTGCACGGACATCACTTAAGTGTGTGGACAAGAATAGATTAGCGTTTAGGGGTTTTAAATAACGCCAAGGGGGTTGGCCTCTCGTAAAACTACCACGTTGGATTTGGAGCCCGTAGTGTTGTGCAGACCTAAACACACGCATCCCGCTCACTGGATCGTTTCTAGACAGTATCACCACCTCCACACGCTGTGTGCCGCCTGAGTTGAACGCTAAAAGCTTTTTAACGAGTGAGAACGCAACACCGGGTTTAGCGGGGGTTTCTAAACGCTCGAGTTGCAGGGCCATATATGCACGGTCATCGTGCTCTTCAAAGACTTTGTTCTCCTCCTCAAAATCAAACAAAGCGCGAGAGGAGATCGCAACTACGAGTTGGCCGTCTAGAGTGATGGGCATTGAGCGTCTCTGGGTTGCCGAGAAATTGTAAGAAGCGCAATCAATGGATTCATTAATGCACCCACTGATTGAGTTGAATGATGGGGAGCATGACCGCAAGCACAATCAGCAGAACCACAACACCCATGATCACAATGAGCAGGGGCTCAAGAATGGTGGCCAAATTAAGCGCTCGCCGCTCTACCTCAGCGCCCAAGTGGTGCGCAGCTTTCTCAAGCATCTCTGGGAGTTGCCCGGTTTGCTCCCCCAAACGCGCAAACATGGACAGCATACCCGGCATACGCTCGTTTTGAGCGAGTGCGCTGGCCAATGGTGCGCCTTCTCTGACCAATACCAACGCTTCAAGCGCGTGAATTTTGAGGGACTCATTGGAGAGTGTTTGGGCTGCGGTTTCCAGGGACTTCAAAATAGGAACCCCCGCACCGCTTAGCAGTGCAAGCGTGCTGGCAAAGCGAGCGCTGTTGTAGCCCAGACTGAGTTTGCCGATGAGCGGCACTTTAAGCCAAGCCGCGTCAAAGCGTTGTCTGAAAGCGGCGCCCTTTAACGCGGATTGAAGGGCGAGCGCACCCAGTGCAATAAGGATGATAAAAACCAACCAATAGCTTTGTACAAATCTAGAAATACCGAGCATCACCTGAGTCAGCAAGGGCAAGGTGTGGTGAGAGCTTGCAAAAACATTGGCAACTTGGGGCACAACATAAGACAGTAAAAAAAGAACAATCACAAACGCCACCACGCTCACCACCGCTGGGTAAAGAGAGGCGGCCAAGATCTTTCCCTTTAAAGACTGCGCGCGCTCTAGGTCATTGGCTAAGCGCTCCAGCACTTGACCTAAGCGACCCGTTTGCTCGCCGGAGTTGATCACAGCGGTGTACAGCTCTGAGAACTCGCCCGGGTGATTGGCGAGCGCCTTGCCAAGTGAGACGCCCGAGTTAACCTCGGCTCTGAGCGCAGCAACTAAATCGCGCTGAGCAGGCGTTGAGGCCTCATCAATGAGAGCGGTCATGGCGCGCTCTAGGGGCAGGCCCGCGCTGATCAAACTGGCCAACTGGCGAGTCCAAACCATCAGTGCACTTGCACTGAATACTTGCTTTTTAAAAACAAGAGGTGTGTTCAGTCCAAATCCAGAATCCCTAGGACCACTAGAGCCACTAGAACCAGTGTCCCCGCTCCTGCGGTTAACCAACTCAACACTTAAGGGCACCAAGTTCTGTGAGCGCAGCATATTGCGCGCAGCACGGGGGGACTCAGCGTCCAAGACGCCCTTGCGGCTTAGACCCTCGGTGTTGATGGCTTCGTAAGAGAATGCAGGCATTTGGAAGTTAAGGGAAACCGAAAAATATATTAAAACCAAAGAACAAAGGCAGCGCGGTACTTTAAATTGCTCACCTAATCACGGGTCACTCTGATGAGCTCCTCTTGTGAGGTGATGCCCAAAGAGACGAGGCGTTCCCCGTCCTCTCGCATGAGGCTCATGCCCTGTCTGATCGCGGTGGACCTGAGGCTCGCCTCAGCTGCACGGGCGTGAATTTGGTCTCTTATTGCTTCACTGACACTCAAAAGCTCATAAATACCTGTGCGACCACTATAACCCGTGTGCGAGCAGTGCGTGCAACCCCCGCCCTGGCAGTGCGTGCATAACTTTCTGACCAAGCGCTGAGCTAAGACACCAAGCAGTGAGCTGCTAAGGAGGAAAGGCTCAACACCCATGTCCATGAGGCGAGTGACCGCGCTTGCAGCGTCGTTGGTGTGCAGGGTAGCGAGCACCAAATGTCCGGTGAGAGAGGCTTGTATGGCAATTTGTGCGGTCTCTTGGTCCCTTATCTCACCAATCATGATCACGTCTGGATCTTGTCTTAAGATGGCTCTTAGTGCTTTGGCAAACGTTAAATCGATTTTTGCATTCACCTGGGTCTGACCAATTCCGGGTAGTTCATACTCAATCGGATCTTCTACCGTCATGATGTTCGAGTGCGCAGCGTCCAAGCCTTGGAGCGCTGCGTAAAGGGTTGTCGTTTTACCCGAGCCCGTAGGTCCCGTAACCAGCAAAATGCCGTGGGGTTGGTGGGTCATTTGCACCAAGCGCTCTAAGGTATTGCCTTGCATACCAAGCGACTGAAGGGTTAATTTAGATTCGCTTTTATCGAGCAAACGAAGCACTGCGCGCTCGCCGTGAGCGCCGGGGAGTGTGGAGACACGCACATCGATCGCGCGTTGTCCCATGCGCAGTGAAATTCTTCCGTCTTGGGGAAGTCTCTTTTCTGCGATATCTAGGTCGGCCATGATTTTGAGGCGTGAGATCAGCGCTGCATGCAACGCTCTGTGGGGCTGGACCACCTCTCTAAGTGTCCCGTCAATACGAAACCGAACGCTGGAGTGGCGCTCGTAGGGCTCGATATGAATATCACTTGCACCGTCTCGAGCGGCCTGGGTGAGGAGCGCATTGAGCATCCTAATGATGGGTGCGTCGTTGGAGGACTCCAGCAGATCCTCCACAGCTGGGATGTCTTGCATCATGCGCGCGAGGTCTGCATCGCTCTCGACTTCAGTGATCACGGTCGCGGCGCTGGACTCAGCGCCCGCGTAAACGGAGCTGATGCGTTGGACGAGTTCTGCACTGGCGAGATATTCAAAGGACGTCACAGCGTATTTGCGCGTCACCTCGCTCCAAGCACCAGGTGAGGGTTGGTCGGTGTGCCACAAGCGCACCTCTTCGCCCTCTGTTTCTAGGAGTAGTTTATTGGCGCGAGCAAATGCGTAGGGGAGGGGGTGACGCATCTTGGTAACTTTATTTGCCCTGCACCGCGGGTGAGGGGCTTTGTAACTTGAGCTCAGGTAGGGCAGGACCGTCGTTTGCAGGCAGCACAAAGGAAGCTTCATTCATCGGCTTCGTGTCGAGCGACCTTTGCTCATTCATCATGCCCTGGTAACGACCGCTGGAGAGTATCTCGGTACTCTTAGCATCACGCAGCACCACTGGGCGCAGGAAAACCATCAAATTCGTTTTGGTTCTGTTTCTGGACTCGTTTTTAAAGAAACTACCAATGAAGGGTAGGTCTGCAATACCAGGGACTTGACCCCGGGTGTTGGAGTAGGTATCTGAGAGCAGACCACCCAGCACCACAATGGAGCCGTCCTCAACGATCACGCTGGACTCGATAGAGCGTTTATCGGTGACCAAGCCCGCAGCCGAGGAGGTTGCGTCAATGCTTGAGACCTCTTGGAAGATGACCAATTTAACTGAGCCCGTCTCACTGATCTGGGGCTTCACGCGCAGCGTGATACCCACATCCTTGCGGTCGTAAGTTGTAAACGGTGTGACTGAGCCGTTTGCGGTGTTGTTGTTGGTGTATTGACCTGTCGCGAAGGGTACGTTTTGGCCCACCACAATTTTGGCCTCTTCGTTATCCAGCGTTAAAAGCGTTGGGGTTGAGAGCACATTGGTTAGACCGTCTTGTTGTAAAAAATTAGCAAGTGAGCTCAGTACATATTTTCCGTTCACATCCCGGGCCGTTGCCAAGTTAAGTCCAGCACCAGGCAAACTAGGCCCCGAGGTTGCTGTGCTGGGGTTCAGGGCTGAGGTGGATAAAGACAAAAGATTTGAGCCGCCCGATCCAAAATTGGTACCAATCACACCCACATTGCCGCCCACTTGGCCCATGACGTTTTGCCACTGAATGCCGAACTGAGCAATCTTGCTGGTATCAATCTCAGCAATCAAACTCTCTACCATCACCTGCGCACGTCTGGAGTCGAGTTTGTCGATCACTTCTCTTAGTTGTCTAAACTGTGGCTCAGGGGCTGTGATGATGAGGGAGTTGGTAGCGGTATCGGCTTGAATTTGTCCACCCGTCGTAGACGTTGAACTGGCGTTAAAGCCGCCCAAGGTCGGAACACCCGATGCATTTTGCCCGGCGTTCATGGAGTTGGACGGGTTTGTGGTTGGCGTTGGTGCGCCGCCAACCGGTGCTGAGGTTGCCCCTACTGCGGTCCCTTTGTCTGCTGCGAGTGCGGCTCTAAGGGTTCCGGCGAGTTTGGTTGCGTCTGCATTTTTTAGATAAACGACATGAATATTGCCGTTGGCCAGGTCGCTGTTGGGGCGGTCAAGTTTTTCAATGAGAAGGCGTGCTTGCAAGAGCCTGGCAGAGTTGGCCGCTCTCAATATGATCGAATTACTTCTGGGCTCAGCTAGGATGGTTGTCTTGTAAGCGGAGTCAGCGCTTTGGGGTTGACCCCCACTTGCACCCGAGGTCGCCGGGGTCACATCAATGAGGCGGGACACAAGCGCTGCTAAGTCGGAGGCGATTGCGTTGTGCAAAGGTATGATCTCGACATCGCTGGCGTTGGAGACGTCAAGGGAGGAGATGATCTTACCCACCCGTTGCAAGTTCTCAGCATAGTCGGTGATGATCAGTGAGTTGGTGCCTGGGTTCACGTTGATCGTGTTGTTGGGGCTGATGAGGGGTCTTAGAACCCCGACCAAGTTGTTGGCGTTTTCGTGAGACAGATTAAAAATCTGGGTCATGATCTGACCACTGGTTGGTGCACTGGGCGAGGGCACAACTGTAGACACACCGCCCTGTAATTTGGCCTCTGCCTCGGGGACGATTTTGTAGAGTCCGCTGGACTCAATGACACTAAAGCCCTGTAATCTCAACGCAGCTAAGAATTGATTCCAAGCTGCGGACGGTGTGACCGGTTTTTCAGCGCTTAGAGTGATAAAGCCTTTAACCCTTGGATCCACCACTAAGTTACGACCTGACAGGGTTGATAGAGTCCTGGCGACAGCTTCAATGTCTGCGTTCACAAAGTTGAGCGTGACAAGGTCCTCACTCTTTTTGGAGGCGCTTTGGTTGGAGCTACCTGAACTGGAGCTACCTGTGTTTGAGCTGCTAGCTGCAGAACTGTTGGAGGCTGAGTTGGTCGCTGTTGAATTCGTACTGGTCGTCTTGGTGACTGCAGTGGCTTTAGTGACTGCAAAGATCAAAGCGATAGCGGATGCTGTGACCAGGGTAAGTGTGATGAAGGCCTTAGCGCGTGGACTTGTACTTTGGGTGTAAGTGGTTGCGTTTGTGGGCACACTAGAACCTACAACGGGCGCATCACAAATCTGCGCTTTACGCAGTTTCAGGAGGGAGAGATAAGAGTTGAGTTCCATACTAACCAATTTTAAGAGTTGCCGTATTATCGTTCCTGGGGCCTAAAACACTTAGCAAATTTGCAAGCGCTGCTTCAAAGCCCGTTTGCGCCTTGGCCGTGCCGTTGAAATGCAAATGCTGATTAACCCATTCCCCCTCGCCTGTCAGCTCCAGGCGTCCCTCTAGGGTCTCTAAGCTCAGGTGTAGGGTAACACCATCCGTTACCCCTCCTAATTCAGCTAAACCGGAGGATTTACCTGGATTGGAGAGCTTGATGCAGTAGGTTCCAAGCGGATCCAGGGTCGAGAGCTGAGAGGACAGGTCTTTTAGGGTCAACTTCACCAGGCCACCCAACTGGGGCTGCTCGTCCGATAAGGGGTGGAGCAAGAGGCTCGCATCAAAGGTTTGCAGGGTTAAGGTCCCCTTGGGTGCAACAGTGTTCCAAGGTGCCCCAAGGGCGCTCAACCACTGCGCGGGCCAGTCTGAATCAAAGTTAGAAACCCGCAGGATGAGGCCACTTGAGTCAGGGGATGGGTTTGCCGAACCTGGACCTAAACCTAAACCTAAACCTGAGCTTGAGCCTGAAGCGTCCAAATTTACCGATCTGGCCAATTTCCATAGCGGGGAAACTCTTAAAGTCAGGGGTGCCCTCAGGCAGCAAGGATTTGCAAGGGAGAGTGATATCCCAAACCCGTCCACCGAAGAGCCCAAAGAAATACGCCAACTAAATGCAGATGCGATCAAGAGCTCTGGACTGTTGGTGTTGTTGATGGGGGAGGCGGAGGAGGAGGCGGAGGCGGAGGAGTTTGAGACATCCGAGGAAGCTTGGGATGGCGCGCGGCGAGTATCGGCTTTGATGAGGAGGGAGCCCGATCCACTCCAAAGCGTTCCGCTGGTCTGAACAAGCGAGAGTTTGCCCTCGCTTTGCCGCTCTAAGTAAATTCCCAACCAAGAGGCGGGTGCAAAGTAAACCGTTCCGACCAAAATCCCAAGCACTGTCCCGTAGACCGCTAGTTTCCTAAGTCTTTTGCTGAGTGGAGTGAGGGGGCTGGAGATCTGCTCGAATTTCAATTTATAGATTTAATCCAAAGTGACGGCACTGGTTTTTAGAAATAAACTGCTGCGCAAGGTTGGCTTGAGTGACCTGGCTTGTACACCGAGTCAATTGACGCCTGAATTTGTATTGGGCAAAGCCAAGGTAATAGATCCCTCCCACAACTTAGACGCTGTATCCAGCCTTAAGCTTGCCTCCAGGATCTGGGCCTGAGAGCGGCTGCGGATTTGCGGCAGCAACTGGCTCAAACCCTCTGGGCTGACGCCTTTTATCTGCATCCGAGCAGTTGAATCTTGAATGACAATTTTGCACAGAGGACCCAGTTGAGCGGTAAGTTCCTGTAAAGCATTGCTAGAGTCAGTTGAATTAATAGGGACCACACTTTTGATGGTTTTAAGCTCACTTTGAAGCGCCAAAAGCTCGGACCACTGACGTTGAATCACTTGGTCTTTGATGGCGCTTTTATTTAGTGAGCTCAAAGCCGGAGCAACCGCAATTGACCAAGCTACATAAACTGCAACTATGAATGCGAGCGTTTTAACCAAAACTTGCTCTCTCAATGAAAGTGTTGCCATCCAGTTCTTTATGACTGCGCTCAATGGTGCAACAACACCTGATAAGGAAGCCGTTAATCCAGCTGAAAACTCAGA
>CAJAYT010000051.1 GCA_903949285.1 uncultured Burkholderiales bacterium | reverse complement strand
ATAACTTCGGCTTTCTTTTGCTCGATCAGCGATTGACAAAAGTGGACATAATCGCTCCTTCCTTTTAACGTCGTAGGGCTCAAGGAGTTCAATTCACTTAAACTGGGTTTAAACAAATAAACGCCTGCAGCGAGTGAAGCAACTAGGGCTGATCCGTTGGTATCAAGAATTACTTTAACGCCGCGTTGATGGGCTACACGAATCAAATCTGCATAAAAATCGTCCGACATACCGGGAGCCAATCCTCCACTTAGGACAAGATATTGCGATGGCCACTGAGTATGTACCGCGTTTGAAAGCAACTCAATTTCTCTTGGCGTCAGCAGTGGGCCGGGCAAGATAAACCGGTAATCCTGCGAAGTAGAGCTCTCACGGACCGAAAAACTCTCCCGGGTCTCCCCCCCTATTTCGACTACTTGCGTGTTAATTCCCTCCTCTTTCATCAAAGATTCATGCCAACGACCTGTGACACCGCCAACGGGATATAAAGACTTAACAGGAGTTCCAAAGCGGTGCAAGACTCGGGCTACATTCACGCCGCCTCCCCCTGGGTGCTCAATGGAGTGGTTGCACCTTAATTTATGCGTGGGAAGCACCCGCTCCACGGAAGTGAGCACGTCAAGTGCAGGATTCGCAGTTAAAGTTAGTACCTGTGGAACAGTTGTGTCATTCAAAGAAGGTTCCACCTATTTTGTATTAATAGAATTAAATTCTAAGATATTATCAAATGCAATACCGTAGTATGCTTCGTAGTTATCCTTTTCAACAAAGCCCAGGTGCGGTGTACACAAACAATTCGGCAATTGAAGTAATGGATGTTTGGAATCAAAGACGGGCTCATCCTCATACACATCGACTGCTGCATGGCCGGGACGGCCCATTTTTAGTGCTATCTCTAGCGCTCCTGGTTCCACGAGTTCTGCTCGACTTGCGTTTACAAAAAGCGCGTCATGCTTCATCAACTGCAGGTCAGAGAGTTTGATGATGTGCGCTGTCTCAGGGGTCAGTCTAAGTTGTACAGATAGGATATCGCAGCTACTAAAAAACGATTCTCTTGACTTTGCTACACCATAGCCATCTGCGATAGCCTTACTTATACTTGACCCTCGTCCCCAAACTAACAGATTTGCGCCAAATGCTTTTCCCAATTCACAAATTTGCTGGCCAATCTTCCCGTATCCGTAGACACCTAAGGTCTTGCCACTTAACTTTCTACCTAAGGTGCCTTGCCACTTGCCGTCCCTCATCCGGTTAATCTCAGTGGGCAAGTTTCGCAGTGCAGCAAGAATAAGCAAAATGTTCAATTCTGCCGTCGCCTCTCCGGTGCCTTCACCGTCCATGACTGTTACGCCCAAATCCTCACAAGCTTTAAGATCAATGTGAGAGCCCACTTTACCGGTTTGTGAGATCAGCTTTAAATTGGGCAATGAATGTAATAGCTCCCTGGTAATATTTGTTCTTTGACGTGTCAGTACTACAGCTTCAAAAGGTTTTAAACGCTCAGCCAATGCAGTCGTAGATTTAAGGGTATCGTTAAAAACGGTTACATTGTGGTCTCGCAGCTTAGGAAAGCAACTAAGCGTTGGTACACAGTTTTGGTAGTCATCAAGTATGGCGATTTTCATTATTTACTTCAACAGATTAAGGGATTTGTAAGTTATGTATGGGGAATACTGCCAATCAATATCGGTTAGCTCTAGACCTACAGTATTCAACGCAAACTAGCATTAGAATGAAATGAACAGAGTCAGCGTCGCAAAATATTTGCGGCGTTGCATAAGTTTAATCGAACTGAGCATTTATTTCATTCGAAATAAACCGCTATTGGTTAGCGTGATTCCGAGCTTATCATTGCGCTGAGACCAGTTGGAGTCATTAAATCAATCTAAAAATCTTCAAGGAGTTCAAAAGGCGATGAATATGCAAACTATTTTCAAGAAAGACAGTCTGAAATATTTATTCTGCATGACTGCTTTGACTCTATTTACGAGTGTAGCGTTTGCATACCCCAATGGACCTTTGAAATTAATTGTTCCCTTTCCGCCTGGGGGCCCCACTGATGCCATTGCTAGACTGGTAGCAACCAAACTTAGTGAATCCCTGGGGCAGCCAGTCTATATTGAAAACAAAGCAGGCGCGCACGGGGCTATTGGTATGCAGGCCGCAATGACACTTCCTAATGATGGCCAAACTTTAGTGATGGTAAGTATTGGGACTCACGGCATCAATCCCGGCTTGTACAAGAAGCTACCCTATGATGCCAATAAGGACTTCACCCCTGTTTCGCTTTTGGTAACAGTTCCGATTGTGGTAGTTGCTCGCACTGACGCCCCTTTTAACGATTTACCAGGATTGATTGGTTACGCCAGGGCTAATCCGGGAAAGCTTAGTTTCGCATCTGCGGGTAACGGAGGCTCGTCCCACCTGGTGCCCGAGATGTTCAATCAGCAAGCAAAGATCGATATGGTGCATGTGCCTTATAAAGGTATAGCGCCCGCCTTGAACGATCTGTTATCGGGCCAAGTCAATTTGATGTTTGACTCTTTGATTACGTCCACACAGCAAATCAATGCTGGAAAACTAAAGATCCTTGCTACGACATCCACCAAGAGGCTTGAAGCCTATCCAAGCGTACCTACTATTGCAGAGTCCGGATTCCCTGGTTTTGAAGCATCTTCTTGGTACGGTGTTGTTGTACGAAGCGGCACTCCTACTCAGACCATCAATACACTAGCCAGTGCATTAGGAAAAATAATGAAGTCCCCCGATGTTATTGACAAATTGGATAAGATCAATACCTACCCGATTGGATCAACACCGGCTGAGTTTGCTCAGTTCATTCAAGTAGAGCAGCGCAAGTGGGCTAAAGTCATTAGGGACGGCAACATTGAGCCGGACTAGACCGGTTGAATTAGTCTATTTGTGCACCTGAGACTTTTACAACTTCTCGCCACTTAACAATATCTTTTCTAAGAATTGAAGCAAATTCGCTTGGCTGCGTAATGTAAGGATCAGCACCTTGAGCATTGAATTTTTCAATGATATCTTTACTTTTTAAAGCTTCTTCTATATCACGGTTAATTTTGCGGATCACTGCGGCGGGTGTTTTTGCAGGTGCAAAAAGTCCAAACCAAGGGGAGACATCAAAATCTTTATAGCCTGCTTCGGCGATAGTTGGAATATTTGGAAAATTAGACGACCTAGCGGCACTTGTTACTGCGATGGGACGGAGAGTACCGCTTTTGATTGAACCTGCGACTGAAGGTAGACTGGTAAAGACCAAATTAATTTGACCACTCATAAGGTCTTGCATGGCTGGGGCCGCACCTTTGTACGGGATATGTTCTAGCTTTGTACCTGCGGAGGCGTTAAACATGACACCTAGCAGGTTATTGACGGATCCATTTCCTGCTGAGCCAAAAGTGAGCGGTCTTTGTTTTGCAAGGTCCACGAGTTCTTGCACAGTTTTGAAATTGGCATCTGGAGCTGTCACCAACACAAAGGGTAGCGTTGCTAGTGTGGCAACAGGAGCAAAATCGCGCTCTGGATCAAAGGGAAGCTTTTTATAGAGGGATGCATTGATAGCATGAGAGCCCACATAACTCATCAGTAACGTGTAGCCATCTGCAGGGGCCAAGGCCACGAACTCCATACCAACATTACCCCCCGCTCCGGCTCTGTTTTCAATCACAACGGGTTGTTGCCACTTTTCAGTGAGTCTTTGCGCAATGATTCTAGCCAAAGCATCTGAGGCACCTCCAGGGGTTTGGGGGACGATGATTTTTACAGGCTTTTGAGGAAATTCTTGCGCTTGGGCTAAATTCAATTGAGCGCTCAGAAAAAAAGAAAATAATATGAATAGGCAGCGCATTTTTTTAAATTCTCCATTGCTTTATTCAAATGATACACTTTTGAATATTACTTTTAAACTAGAACTTCTACTATGCTGATCAAGAAAATAGCGGGTGCATTGGGGGCTGAGCTCAGCGGAGTTGATCTCAGAAATGACCTAAGTCCAACCTTAGTGGGCGATATCAGAGCAGCCTTTTTAGAGCACCAGGTAATTTTCTTCAGAGATCAGGAAATTACTCCTGCTCAATTTTTACTTTTTGCACAGTCTTTGGGCAAACCTATTGAGTATCCTTTTGTTAAGGGATTACCAAACTACCCCACGATCATTGAAGTCAAAAAGCTCGAACATGAGGTAGTTAATTTCGGTGGTATCTGGCACTCCGACACCACCTATCTCGAGCACCCTCCAATGGGCTCTATGCTTTTGGCCAAAGAGGTTCCGCCCTACGGCGGGGATACACTGTTTGCTAATCAGTACTTAGCATGGGAGAGTCTGTCTGAGACGATGAAAGGCTGCATAGAGGGCCTCATTGGCATCAGCAGTTCATCTAAAGCAGATATTTCACGCACGCGGGAAGACCGACTTAAAAGCGATGGCAAAGAGTCAGCACGCAGCGAATACCGTGCAGAGCACCCAATAGTAAGAACACATCCTGAGACGGGTCGCAAAGCGCTGTATGTCAACGTTGCACATACCACTGGCATTGTTGGAATGAGTGAGGGTGAAAGCAAGGCGATTTTAGAGTACTTATTTAACCACCAAATCAAACCCGAATTTACTTGCAGGTTTGTGTGGCAACCCAACTCACTCGCGTTTTGGGATAACAGGTGTGCCCAACATAATCCAGTGAATGACTATCACGGTTTTAGACGTGTTATGCACAGAATCACGCTAGAGGGCGATAGGCCTCGTTGAGAGCTTGCAAGACCGTTAAACAGCACTTATTCAAATTCATATCCTTGGTTAAACTGCGAATTTATCCGGAAGCAGACGCTCATACTCGGTTTTAACGACCTGATAGCACTCACAGGTACGGTGTTCTAGGCCCTTTCGGTCCAAGATTTTGATGTGCCCCCGAGAATATGAAATAAGACCTGCTTTTTGAACTTTTAGTGCAGCCTCGGTCACGCCTTCTCGCCTAACTCCTAGCATATTGGAGATGAGTTCTTGTGTCATCACAAGATCATTGCTCGTGAGCCTATCTAGGCTCAGTAACAACCAACGGCAAAATTGCTGGTCAAGCGTGTGATGGCGGTTGCAAACAGCAGTTTGACTCATTTGAGTGATGAGTGCTTGTGTGTAGCGTAAGAATAAATGCATCATAGGACCTGCTTTACCAAACTCCTCCAAAATCACATCGGCTTTAATCCGGTAACTCTTCCCAGCACTTTGAACAACCGAGCTGCTGAGCGTACTTTGTCCACCCATAAATATCGCAACTCCTACACACCCCTCATTGCCCACCACCGCAATTTCTGCCGAAGAACCGTTCTCAAGACCGTAAAGGAGGGACACAATTGCCGTCGTTGGAAAGTACACATAATTCATTTTGTCCCCCGACTCTGATAAAACCAAGCCAAGTGGCATATCAAAGGGCTGAATATAAGGTAGGAGTCTTTCCCACTCGGCTAGCGGAAGGGACTTAAAGAGCCAGTTTTGTTCTTTTAGAATTCTTGTGTCCACATAGTTCCCATCATAGTATTATTGAATTGATATGCTAATTATATTTTTATAATGAATATAGTATGTTCGTTACCGAACATATAAGTTCAACTGGCTCGTATCCAATTCAGAAAATTAAATAACCAAGATCTAAGAAAAATCTGTTAACTCAATAATCGACATAACTAGATAAGTCGCGTTAATCTGCCGCTATAAAGTCTCTTTGCGCCTCTTTATTGCCTCTTTAAATAAAAACCAAATATATTAATTAATCAGATCTATATGAATCATACACTCACTTCAGCAGTGATCTTGCTACTCCTGGTTCTTGACCCCTTTGGATCATTGCCCGTTTATATCCCTACGATGAATGCAGTAACAGCGAAACGGAGGGTTTTTGTAGCTATTCGGGAAAGCGTCATCGCGTTCTTGATTTTGCTGGCTTTTATGCTGAGTGGAAATCAGTTTTTAGTGTTAATGCACCTCACTGAGCAATCCCTTGCCGTATCCGGCGGAGTGATCCTCATCATTATTGCAATCCGAATGGTATTTGGAGATCCCAGCGGGGGCCTAGGGGAATTCAATGAAAGTCACGAGCCGTTCATTATTCCCTTAGCAGTACCCATGCTTGCCGGCCCCTCTGCCTTGGCTACTGTGTTGATGATGGCTTCAAGGGAGCGCAATTTACTGGGCACGTGGGTTCTGGCATTGGCTATAGCCACCTCAATATCTTGCTTAGTCTTGATCGGTGCCAATCAGATCAGGCGGATCGTTGGAGATTCAGTCGTAGAAGCGAGTCAAAAGTTGATGGGCTTGGTTTTGGCTGCGGTCGCAACAGAGATGATCCTGTCTGGACTTAAAAAATACTTTTTGATGCAAGCCTAAGTGATTCTTGCTTCATCTTCGCT
>CAJAYT010000050.1 GCA_903949285.1 uncultured Burkholderiales bacterium | reverse complement strand
TTCCTATCCCTGAATTTAGAGAAACTCTCAGAGAATAAATCCAGTAGTGACCTGTAACCTGAGATATCTACATCGTGCGGAACACCATCAGGGTAATTAACAAGCCAAGGTTTATTTGTATTCATTTTGAATATCAGGATCGTGTTTGCGTGTCAAAAAAAATGGGCGAACTAAATAGTTCGCCCATTCATAGAATCATATTTCTTAGAATTTATAGCCAATACGAACGACCAAATCCCATGGATTGATAGTCAATACACCCGTAGTTGTAACAGGGGCGACTGTATAACCAGGACCGACAAAAGTAACAGTAGTTTTCAATGGGACATATGACAAAGAAGTATTTACTGACCACTTTTCATCTAAGTTATAGAAAAATCCTGCATTAAAGACGGGAGCCCAAGAAGAGCTCAAAGAAACAGAAGTGCCAGCAAGAGAGTTCACAGTAGCGTTGCTAGTATTAGCTTGTACACTCGTAAAAGAAGCATTGGTGAAGCCTAAACCCAAGTAAGGTCTAATTTGATCACCTGTATTATTGAATAAATATTTAGCAACCAAAGATGGATCAATAACTTTTGCGGTGGAAGCCCCGGACAAAGTTCCTGTTGATAAACCTACATCAACAGACATCTTAGGTGGTATGCCAATGGTCAGCTCTGTAGCTATTTGGTCTGTCCACATATAAAAAGCGCCCAAAGTTTCCGTTGCGGTGCCTTTTATAGAAGCCGTACCACCTTGTGTAGCTGCATTAAAGTAATCTTGAGTATTAGGTGTCGTCGGGCTGATACCAGGAATATTATGCGTTCCAGTGTTATCTGTACTTACAGATGTTAAATGACCCAAGGATGCATTTGGCTTCATGTAAGCACCGCCGATTGACAAAATCAAATCACCCGCCTTTTGCGCCCAAGAAGGGCTCAATGCCATACATAAAGTGGCTGCGGCTAGTGTTTTAGCCAATTTGCTAATGTTCGTCATTAAGATCTCCTTTGATATATTTTAATAATCGTATTTTTCTATGTTTTGAGTGTGTCGAACATCAGTATTTACACTATGCAACACCACTACTTTCTTAACTTGTATTGTGGTAATTGGATTGAGTGTTTTTCTATATCAATAGGGCTTTGTACACCTATCAACAACGCTCAAACACTCCCGCAGCCCCCATTCCAGTTCCAACACACATCGTAACTATCCCGTACCTCAGATTCTTTCTTTGCAGTGCGTGAACGACAGTAGCACTGCGAATTGCGCCAGTCGCACCCAGTGGATGCCCCAGCGCAATAGCACCTCCGAGTGGGTTGACTTTGCTCGGATCTAGTTCTAAATCATGGATCACTGCTAGCGACTGAGCGGCAAATGCCTCATTCAATTCGATCCAATCCATCTGATTCAGCTGAAGACCCGCAAGCTTCAAGGCTGCAGGTATAGCCTCCTTGGGACCAATGCCCATAATTTCTGGGGGAACACCCTTGACTGCAAAGGACACAAAACGCGCCAGTGGCGTCAAATTAAACTGCTTCAAAATTTTTTCGCTGACAAGCATCAAAGCTCCTGCACCGTCAGAAGTTTGGGAGCTGTTTCCAGCGGTAACGCTACCCTCTCTTGCAAAAACGGCCCTGAGCTTACTTAACCCCTCTAGTGAGGTGTCCCGCCTGGGTCCGTCGTCTTTGGAGATGTCGTGCCACGTGGTTACCACCTCCCCGCTTTGATCCTTCATTACCCGGTTTGGAACAGGCACTGAAATCATCTCTCGCTCAAAGTCCCCATTGGCCTGAGCGGCCAATGCTTTTTGGTGC
>CAJAYT010000049.1 GCA_903949285.1 uncultured Burkholderiales bacterium | reverse complement strand
ATCTGCGCTCTTGGTGCACAGGCCGAGTTAGATCTACTGGCCGGTCTTTGTTTGTTGTTTATTGGCTTTCGCCTTCTTTATGTCTTTGCTTATATCACCGACCGTGCTACGTTTAGGACACTAATGTGGGTTGCGGCATTGGGCTGCGTGATCGGTAACTTTGCACTGGCTATCAGCGCTATAACTTAATAACTCTGTGTCTCGCCGTACAAAAAATTCATTGTGAATTTAATTTAGGTAGGTTTGTCTGGTCTGGTCTGGTCTCGTCTCGTCTCGTCTCGTCTCGTCTCGTCTCGTCTCGTCTCGTAGAGTGAAGCTACAGGGCAATAGCTTGGGGCACACTGTATGTTTGCGTTGTGAGTTGTAGGCGTTTTGTTTCGGGTGGCGCTGCAATTTGGGCTTACTGTAAGCAATCGCTTCCTCCTTCCATATGGCTGCAGAGCAGGAGGAGCGGGTACTTTACTTGCTGATGATGTGGCAAGCAGCTTTAATGCCCTTAGGCTTTTTCATCTCCTCACACCGCTGGATCGCTCTACGCTCGCCTTCAGCCAATATCTTGATGTACAAAGAGCAGGTAAACACCATCTTGTCATCATCGCTGGAGCTGTCAAAGGCAGTTGCGCAGCTGCCGACATCGCCCAGGTCAGGCTCATTCTTGCTGAATAACTCTTGCAGCGGCGCAGGGATCTCTCTGTATTTCACAACCGGATACAAGCCACTTGTTTTTGCATTTGCCCAAAATGAACAAAGACCCAGAATGACCGCAATCAGTAAACTTGTTTTTTTATTAAATCCACACATTTTCATACCTCCGCTGATTTACTTTGATTCTCACACATTTTGAAAAAATATTTAAAGGGGTACTTGCTTTTTCTCTCCCGTTCTTTGGGAATACCTTACTTTTCCGCCCATGCGCTCGACCTCTACGACAGCCTTGCGATTTTCATAGACGTTTCGCTTGAGCCAAGAGAGCTCCGCCTCCAACTCCTTCTCGCTGGTAAGTGTTCTGTGCCAAGACCTAATGTCTGCGGACCAGCGGTAATTTCGCTGTTTGAGGATTTCCTTGGTCTCAAAAGGCGAGCCTAGCGCAAAAAGCCTAATCTGGGGTTGGTTTAAAGACTCCAGCAATTGCAACAACGCGGGTTGTTGGCTGGTCGGCAAAGTACAACTGAGGAGCTCTAGCAAAGCGCAGCAATCGGCATCTGCCCGGTGGGCATCATAAAAGAGACCCTGCGTATAAACCAGGTACTCTAATTTTGCCGAGCCAAATCCCTCACCCCTCCAGTCAATATCTTTGAGGCTACACGCCCACATGTAATCTTCAAATATGGGCCAGCGCATTTCTACAAATGCGCGGTCAAAACCTGCGTTGTGAGCGATGACGACACTGACGTTTTTCAAAAACTCACCCACCTCTCGGTCCTCAATTGAGCATCCCTTGACCATATCGTCTGTGATGTTGTGCACAGCAGTTGACTCGGCGGGGATAGGAAACCCTGGGTCTTCATACTGGTCAAATGTTTTGAGTACCTTGTAGATCACGCCGGTTTGCGGGTCAAACTCAAAGAGAATCATCCCAAGTTCGATCACTTTGTCTTTTTGGATATCCATCCCCGTCGTCTCGGTGTCCAAGATGATGCCTTTGCTGAGCGTCCTCTCAGGAGGGGAGGATTGAAAGACTTTATGAGGGATGAGGCGTCTGAGGACTTTAAAGTCTGGGTGAGCGTCTAATTGTTTAGCCAAAGCTTCGAGCTCACTAGACTCTGGGTGAGCGTCTGAGGAGTCATGGTCGGAGAATAAGTTTTTGGTCATGGATTAGGATTAACTGTAATCTGGAATATATGAAGTGCACGGCATAAGCAGCAGTTAGCGACTATGACTTGGCAGCATGTTTCGTGCAGATCTGGTGTTTCAGCGAGCACACCTATAAAATTGCTGGAGAAGGTAACATGCGGGAGTTGTTTAGTGTTAATAGCTGGACTTTTCTAATTCATTTCAATCGATGGTCTTCGAGGTGCATTGCTTGATTAAAAATTATTTGCTGGCTACGCTGCCAAGCTTTAGCCTGGGACGGCTTCGCTGTCTCTTGGTTATTCTAAGCTTACTTGAAGTGTTCCAAGTATGCCCCGCAATCGAGTTGGGTTGGGATTCGGGACGCTCTGGGGGCCCGCAGAACTCAGTGAGTTCAGGCCATACAGCAAACCCTGATTTTTCAGCGAGCTCGGTGCGAGAGCAGACACAGTCTGCTTGCCCACAGTTTTTTGCACAAGGCCGTGAACCCATAATCTTGAACCCCAAGCTTGCCCAAAATGTTCGGCTGCTTTGTTTTTCAAGTTTTGCTGTGGGTTATTCTCCCGTCTCCAGAACACCCCTTTGGTCTGCAGAGCACCTGAGCCGGGATTCACTGTTCAGTGCAAAGGGGCTAAAGCGAGTAAACGCTTTTCACGAAGAGGAACGCCTACCCATTGGGGAGCGATCCTTTTTAAGCGATTACGCGCATTCTGGCTTTGATCGCGGGCACATGAGCCCATCCGCTGATCAGCCCTCCGAGCAAGCTCAACAAGAAAGCTTTTCCTTGGCCAATATGGTGCCCCAAAACCCGAACAACAATCGTCACCTTTGGGAGGGAATCGAGAGCGCGACACGCACTTGGGCCAAATCGGCAGGGGATTTGTACATCATCACAGGGCCCCTGTTCATCGGGTCCTCCGTTGAGCAGTTGCACGGGCGGGTGATGGTGCCTACTCATTTGTACAAAATTATTTATGATCCTGCCCGCCGCGCTGCGTCTGCTTATTTAGTGCTAAACAAAGAGACGGACGAATACTCCGTTGTTACTTTGGAAGAGTTGAGCAAGATCGCAGGCATTGATTTTGTGCCTGCGTTGAACGGCATACAGCAACAAGAAAAAATTCAGCTCCCCAAACCCACTCCGCACAATGGGGGTGCAGATTCGCGTTCGAGTTCTGGCCAACGCTCAGACTCCGAGCGAGCTCCCAGAGGTCATGAGTATCCGGACTCACATCCCGCAAGTGGATCAGATTTCAGAGAAGTAGAGCATTTGCTGAAAGAAATTGCACGAATGATTAATTAACCAAGGTAGAGAGCCAGTGACATCCATTCCTAAAACCTTACACACAAATTCCCTAGCTCCCTTTGAGAACGAATCTCAAATCATCACGATGGAGTCGTTACAAATTGAAAACCGCTTGGACCGAGTGAGTCTGTCTGGGGATTTGGATATTACAAAGGACAAGGCGGGACTAGAGAAGGCTATAGCACTCACAGCATTACTTGACAGTGTTGTTCAAACTCTTCACAAGCTCAACCTGCCAGAGCACATCCAAGTAGCGCCAACAACAGCTATCAAAAATCCATTTAATTAGTATTTTTGAGTTAAATAGTATTAATAATAAGTCTTTTTGGGGCGTTTTTAGCATTTTGCTGATCCGTTAAAAACCCGCCTTAGTTCTTGTTAGGAATTAGTCTCTAGTCTCTAAACGCCTGCAAAGCTGACCATTTTGGGTGCAACTCCATGGGGTTATCCCTATACTCGTAACCATGCTGAGGAATTGGAGCGAAGATTTCAGATTCAGCAAAGGTTAGGACACTTTATAACTTTTGAACTTATTAACTTAACGGAGCTTCTCAAATGACAATGACCCCAGAACAAATCGTAGCTGCTAACAAAGCAAATATTGAAACTCTCGTTGGTTTGACCAACAAGGCAGTTGCCGGTGTAGAGCAATTGATTGAACTCAATCTTGCTGCAACCAAGGCCGCTATGGAAGACACTCAGTCACACACACACGCAGCCTTAAGCGCCAAAGATAGCCAAGAACTCTTAGCACTGCAAGCTAGCATTTTCCAGCCCTTCGCTGAAAAAGTTGTGAGCTATAACCGTCACTTGTATGATATTGCTTCTGGAACTGGTGCTGACTTCAGCCACATGGTTGAGAGCAAAATCGCTGAGGCACAGGAAACTTTCCACAGCTTGTTTGACAACATGGCTAAGAACGCACCTGCTGGTTCTGAGCCAGCTGTGAATGCTTTCAAAACAGCTATTGCCAGTGGCAATCAAGCCCTTGAGCAAGTTCAAAAAGCTGTAAAGCAAGCCTCTGATTTGGCTGAAACCAATTTCAAAACAATGGCTAACTCAGCGCTGAATGCAGCTCAAACTGCACCTGCTGCTAAGACAACCAAGAAGCGTTCCTCTTAATCCAATGGAGCCTAAGTCCGGGAGAGCTTCAGCTCTTCCAGTCTTTTAGTCGGTGCCCGCCTTAGAGCGGGCATTTTCTTTGGATCTGAGTGAAAGTCTGACCATGAAGGCCATGCAGAAGAAAGTACTGATTTAAAATTCCCCTTTTATATTTAGACCGGACTGCGCGTGGAACAAGTTGATGCTGTTGTGATTGGAGCTGGTGTTGTTGGACTCGCAGTTGCGAGAGCGGTTGCTATGGAGCTGGCTAAACAAAGCGACTCCCCCAGTGTCTACGTTTTGGAGCAAGCCGACAGTATTGGCACTCAGACCAGTTCACGCAACAGCGAAGTCATTCACGCGGGCATTTACTATCCCCACGGATCCCTAAAGGCGCAGCTATGCGTCAGGGGGAGGGAACTACTCTACGCTTATTTGCAAGATCGCCATGTTCCCCATCAGCGTCTGGGTAAGTTGATTGTTGCTGTGAACGCCGACCAAGACCAAATGCTCTCAGGCATTAAGGAGCGAGCACAAAAGAATGGTGTGATGGATTTAGAGTTTTTAACAAAGGCACAAGCCCAGGCCTTAGAGCCTGAGCTGTCCTGCTCATCTGCACTTCTCTCTCCAAGTACGGGGATCTTGGATACACACAGTTATATGCTCAGTTTGCAGGGAGATTTTGAAAACGCTGGGGGCGTAGTTGTTTTTCAAACTGAAGTAGTCTCAGCAACTTGCACAAATGACAATATTTCACTACGCACCCAAAGCGGGGACACCATAGATGCCAAACGGGTCATCAATTGTTCAGGTCTCAAAGCACCGCTTTTGGCGAAGATGTTTGAGGGAGCGCAGAACTCATCCATTCCAGATGCCTATTACTGCAAAGGAAATTATTTTTTGCTTCAAGGCAAATCACCTTTTAAACGCCTTATTTACCCCGTCCCAGAGGCTGCGGGTTTGGGCGTGCATTTAACGCTGGATCTTGGGGGGCAGGTTAAATTCGGACCTGATGTGGAGTGGGTCAAAGATCCCACAGATTTAGTGGTGAACCCAAAAAGAGGTGAGCTCTTTTATGATGCGGTTCGCAGCTATTGGCCAGCATTACCCGACGGGGCTTTGATCCCCGGGTACGCTGGGATCCGACCCAAAATTAACGCTCAAGGCGAGAAGACTGAGGATTTTAAAATCCTAGATACCCAGGATCACAAAATACCGGGGTTGATTCATTTGCTAGGCATTGAGTCTCCAGGCATCACGAGTTCTTTGGCTATCGCAGAACAGGTCATACAAAGACTACTTTAAAGCACGGGTGGGCTGTTAAGTCCCCGCCGCAGCCGTCCCTCTCAGAGCTTGTGCAACTTCTGAGACCAAACCGGGTCCTTTATAGATCAGCCCTGTGTATATTTGAACCAAATTAGCACCTGCATCCATTTTCTCCCTAGCATCTGCAGCGCAGCAAATACCCCCGACCCCTATGATCGCAAAATCTGGCCCTAGGCGCTCTCGCATCGCTTTGATCACTCGGTTGCTTGATTTAAGCACCGGGGCTCCCGATAATCCCCCCGCCTGTGCTGCGTGCGCGTGGCCCTGTACAGCGTCGCGCGCGAGAGTTGTGTTCGTTGCAATCAAGCCCCATGATTGACGCTTTGGGCTCTCGCCATCTTGCAGGTGCATATCTCTTATCTTGATCAGAGCACTTGCGATCACCTGCATTTGGTCATCATCCAAATCAGGGGCAATTTTAAGAAACAAAGGGACATGCTTGTTGTGTTCATTTTGAAGACGCACTCGCTCATGCTCCAGGGTTATGAGAAGTTGCTCTAGGGCTTCATCATTTTGTAGGGAGCGCAGATTTTTGGTATTCGGACTTGAGATATTGATGGTCACATAGTCAGCGAAGGGATATACATCTCTTAAACAAATCAAGTAATCTGTGGCTGCATTTTCGATCGGCGTTAGTGCATTTTTACCAATATTTAATCCCAGCAGCATCTGAGCTGCATGGGAGTGGGGTGCATTCGCCGCGCTACCTGCTTTGACCGCACTTTGAGAAGCTTTTCTTGAATGCTTAAACTTTGCAACTTTGACATTTTCAATAAAGGTTTGAGTCCCCAAGTTATTGAAGCCCAGTCGGTTGATGAGAGCAGTGTTCTCGGGGATACGAAACATCCGAGGCTTTGGGTTGCCACTTTGTGCAAGCGGGGTTACGGTACCCACTTCCACAAAACCAAACCCCATCGCGTTGAACGCGTCTATGCAGGCTGCATTTTTATCTAAACCTGCGGCCAGACCAACTTTGTTTGGGAATTTCAAGCCCAAGATCTCTACGGGGTCATAAGTGGTTGTCTGAGCGTAAAGGACGCTGAGTAATGTGTTTTGCGTGTATCTTAGAAACGCCATGGTCAAATCATGCGCGCGCTCAGCATCTAGTGCAAAGAGGAAAGGACGAACGAGGCGAAGATAGAAAAAATTTTGAACAGAAGTTGATAACATTGGATAATGTAGGTGTTTGATATTTATCCCCTAATTCTCTCAGATCCTAGAAAGACCTCGTCCAATCATGTCAACTCAAAACCCCTCCGACAACTCACACCCTAGCACTGGAATTGGAAACAAGGCTCACGCTGGTTCAGTTGCGCCCGTGCACTCTCAAGATGAGCTCAAAGCCCTAGTGGGTCAGGAGGCGTTGAAGTATGTCAAAACCGGGGACATCATTGGGGTGGGCACTGGATCAACAGTCAACTATTTCATCAAAGCTCTTGGTGCAAATGAGGCGTTGCGCAAGGGCTTAAAGGGGGCCGTATCCAGCTCAGAGGCGACGACAGCTTTACTGCGTGAGCTCGGTATTCCTGTTTTAGAGGCTTCCTTGGTTGATGGACTGTCCATCTACATTGACGGTGCAGATGAGATTGATCACGACGGTTACATGATCAAAGGGGGTGGGGCTGCACTGACGCGGGAGAAAATTGTGGCCTCTTTGGCAAAGTCATTCATTTGTATTGCAGACGAGTCAAAGCTTGTGAGTACGCTTGGGCGTTTCCCCTTACCGGTTGAGATCATACCAATGGCAGCAACTCAGTTGATGCGCCGCTTCGAAGAGTTAGGAGGAAGCGCCAAACTCAGACTCAAAGGAGAGGCACCACTGGTCACGGATAACGGACAGCACATTTTGGATGTCAGTGGTCTACAGATTAAGGAGCCCAAGGCCTTCGAGAGTTTGGTCAGCCAATGGGCGGGCGTGGTCACTGTGGGCGTATTTGCTTATCAACAGGCAACGCTTTGTTTGCTGGCGACTAAGCAAGGTGTTAAAACACTGAAGTTTAATTAGGCCAATGGTTGGAGGGCCGAGGATTAATGCTGTTGAGTTTCTAGCATTCCTTGGTGGCGCATCAAAGCATCTAGCTCAGGTTCGCGCCCTCTAAAAGCCTTAAAGGACTCTATAGCAGGTCGAGAACTACCGACCTCTAGGATGTTGAGTCTGTATTTTCTGCCTGTCTCAACGTTGGCCTCTCCGTTGCTGAGAGCAGTTTCCTCAAAAGCCGCATAGGCGTCGGCGCTTAACACCTCAGCCCACTTGTAGCTGTAATAGCCCGCAGCGTAACCCCCAGCAAAGATATGACTAAAGCTATGCGCAGTTCTACTCCACTCAGGACTTGGCAGCACTGCGATCTCAGCTCTCAGATCGTTCAAGATTTTCATGAATGAGCTTGGATCATTGTGACTACTACTGCCAGAATCGAGGACGCAGTGCAGTTTCATGTCAAAGAGGGAGAACTCAACTTGACGAAGGGTTTGCATCCCGCTTTGGAAATTCTTAGCGGCAATCATTTTCTCAAAGAGTGCGCGCGGGAGTGGTTCTCCGGTTTGAACGTGCTGGGTTAGGTCTTGCAAAACGGACCACTCCCAACAAAAATTCTCCATAAATTGACTGGGCAATTCCACTGCGTCCCACTCCACACCAGAGATACCGGAGACATCGCGCTCATCAATCTGGGTCAATAGGTGATGCAGTCCATGACCAAACTCATGGAACAAGGTGATCACATCGTCGTGCGTTAGAAGAGGAGGGGCGCCGTTTACGCCTTCTGCAAAGTTGCACACCAAGTGTGCAACGGGTGTTTGAAGATGGTGGTTGTCAGGTCTTAACCACCGAGCCCTCACGTCGTCCATCCAAGCTCCGCCGCGCTTGCCCGCACGGGCGCCTGGGTCTAAATAGAACTGACCGACTAACTTGCCAGCTCGCTCGATCCTGTAGAACTCAACGCCTGGATGCCAAGTGGGCGCGACATCTGATTGGATACTGACCTCAAAAAGTTTTTCGACAATTTTGAATAGCCCACTCAACACTTTCGGCGCAGGAAAATAAGCTTTAAGCTCTTGTTCGCTAAATGAATATCGCGCTTCCTTTAGCTTTTCAGAAATGAAGGTCCAGTCCCAAGCGCTTGGGTTTTCAATATGCAAAACTTCTTTGGCAAATGTCCTTAACTCTTGCACATCCTTTAGTGCGTAGGGTCTTGCTCTGTTAGCAAGCGTATATAAAAACTCAATCACCTGGGCAGGGGACTCAGCCATTTTGGTCGCAAGGGATAACTCAGCGTAGTTGTTAAATCCAAGCAAGCGGGCCTCTTCGGCGCGTAACTTCAGGGTCTCAATAATTATTTGGGTGTTGTCAAATGCGCGAGCACTTTCATCGCTTTGGTCAGAGGCCCGGGTGACAAAGGCCCTGTAGATCCGCTCTCTTAGAGTGCGAGAAACAGCATATTGCATGACGGGAAAGTAGCAAGGCATTTTCAGGGTGAGTAAGTAGCCCTTTAGACCCTTTTGCTGAGCCGCGTTGGAGGCGCTGGTTTTAACGTCCTCTGGGACGCCGAGCATTTCCTCTTCGCTCGCCGTGTACGACCAACTGTCTGTTGCATCTAAAACATTTTCACTAAATTTTTGAGATAACTCAGACAAGCGAGACTGAATTTCAGCAAACCTTTCTTTCTCAGCCCCCTTGAGTTCTGCGCCTGAGAGCTTGAAGCCCTTGAGCGCTTTGCGGTGAGCCTCGGCTTGAACAGCATTCAAGGACTTCGGGTCAATGGCTTTGTACTTTGTGTACAAGGCCTCGCAGCTGCCTAAGTTGGTCCAAAACTCCGTGACCTTGGGCAAAGCGTCGTTGTAGGCTGCCCTCAATTCGGGATTGTCTGCAACGCTGTTGAGGTGGTTAACAGCCCCCCAAGCGCGTCCAAGTCTCTCGGTACTGACATCCAAGACCTGCGCAATGCGCGTCCAGTCTGCGGGGTATGTATCTGCAGTTACTTGCTCTAGGGCCCTTTGAGCGTCGGCGATGAGTAGGTCCAGGCTTGGGGCGACTTGGCTTGGAGTGATTTGGTCAAAGAGGGGTAGATCGTCAAAGTTAAGCAATGCAGTTGAATTCATAGCGCGGAGGTGGGGTGAAGTGATTTTTTATGATTTAGAACATCACGCAGGGTGAGTGTTTTGCGCAGCGTCAAGGGTATTTTGTAGGAGCATGGTGATGGTCATCGGCCCTACACCACCGGGGACGGGAGTGATGTAAGATGCGACCGCTTTGAGTCCTTCAAAGTCAACGTCTCCGCAAAGCTTGCCGTTCTCATCTCTGTTCATACCGACATCAATGACCACTACACCTGGTTTGACCATGTCAGCGGTTAACACGTTTCGCTTGCCAACAGCGACCACAATCACATCCGCCGTCAAGGTGATGGCTTTTAAATTCTCGGTTGCGCTGTGACAGATGGTCACCGTAGCGTTTTTATCTAAAAGCATTAATGCCATTGGCTTGCCAACAATATGAGAGCGACCAATCACGACTGCTTGTTTACCTTTTAGTTCGTAGTTAATGCTTTCAAGCATTTTCATACAACCAAAGGGGGTGCAGGGCCAAAATCCTGGAAGTCCTTTGACGAGTGCACCTGCGCTTGAGATGTGAAATCCGTCGACATCTTTGCTTGGGTCAATGGCCTCTATGACTCGACTTGAGTCGATATGATCGGGGAGGGGGAGTTGAACCAGGATACCGTGAATCTTCGGGTTTTGGTTCAGTGCCTCAATATGCCCCAATAGATCTTTCTCGCTAATGCTAGCCGGGTAGGCGTCTAAGCTGGAGAAAAATCCTACCTCTTCGCACGCTTTGACTTTGTTTCGCACATAGACTTGACTGGCTGGGTTATCGCCGACCACAATGACCGCCAGGCCTGGGAGGATACCTTGAGTGCTTAACTCTTTAACGCGCTGGGTGACGCTGGCTCGAATGGTTTTGGATAGCTCAGTGCCGTTGATTAAATTTGCGCTCATAGGTGAATCAAATAAAAGTTTCTAATTTGCAACTCTAAAAAGTAAAGCTCCAACTCAATATTGCTTGTAGCAAAAATCGTTGAAGCAAACAGTGGGGGTGAGAAAAACTATACGCTCTGGAGCCCCCCCCTCTAGGCGCTCGAGTATCCTTAGGTCCCTTAGGTCCCTTAGGTCCCTTAGGTCCCTTAGGTCCCTTTAGGCCATTAGGCCCGCTTTAGGCGGGTTTGGGGGAAGTTTGACCCAGCGCTATTTTGAGTAAGTCAGCAACTGTGTTTGCATTGAGTTTTTCCATGATGTTAGCCCTGTGAGCTTCAACAGTTTTGATACTAATGCCTAAGTCATCTGCAATTTGTTTGTTCAAACGACCCGCTACGATACGCTCTAGCACTTGTGATTCGCGGGTGGTGAGTTTGGAGATTAAGGCATTTCTGGACGCTGCCTGGAGGCTTTCAGCAAAAGAATCCTTTGCAGCAGCGAGCATACGCTCCACAACGCTTACGAGTTTTTCTTCATCAAAGGGCTTTTGGATGAAATCAAGGGCACCTTTTTTCATAGTATCAACTGCCATGGGGACATCACCATGGCCTGTAATGAAAACAATCGGCAATGGAGAGTTTCTCTCAATCAAACGGTCCTGCAACTCAAGACCCGTCATACCCGCCATACGAATGTCAACCAATACACAGGCTACCTCTTTAGGATCGTAACGACCCAGAAAAGTCTCCCCAGAATCAAAACAGCGGACACGGTAGTCCTTACCCTCTAAAAGCCACTGAAGCGAATCGCGCACTGCCTCATCATCATCCACTACGTATACAGTCCCTTTTTTGGGTATTAAACTCATGAGTAACTCCGTGATTCAATAGAAAGATTTTCGTCAGAGACTATTCTAGTCTCCATAGCGGGCAACCAAAATGAGAAACAGCATCCCACTAGGTCCGGGCCATTGTAAAGGTTCTCCGCCTTCATGCGTCCTTGGTGTGATTCGACAATGCTGCGGCATAAATTGAGTCCTATTCCAAGCCCTTCTGATTTCGTGGAGAAGAAAGCTTCGAACAAATGCTCTAAGACTTGGGGTGCTAGGCCTCCCCCCGTGTCTTTGACGGCAAATTCGACCACCTTTTGGCCCTCAACTTCAACCAAATTAACGTTTAGCTCAACATTTCGGTGCGAGTTCTCTCGTTGTGCATGGTCGATTGATTCGGCTGCATTTTTGAGTAAATTGATTAAAACTTGTTGAATTAAGATTCTGTCCACCTTGATGAGGGGGAGCCTGGGTCCGAAATAATGTGTGAACCTTACTCGCCGTCTCTTCAGTTCAATTTCAGCTAACTCAATCGCCTCCATCGTAGTGCTGATCACATCCGATACCACTTGGTTGGGTTCGCTGCGTTTGACGAAGTTTTTAATTCTTTGAATAATCTGCCCGGCTCTTTGAGCCTGGTTGGCGGTTTTCTCAAGCGCAATTAAGAGCTCAGACTCCACGATGCGGTGATCGTTGATTCGGCTCATCATGCCTTTGCAATAATTTGTGATCGCGGTCAAAGGTTGATTGAGTTCGTGGGCAACGCTGGAGGCCATCTCGCCCATCGTGATCAATCTGCTAGATGCTTGCGCACGTTCTTCTTGCAACTGTGCTTGCTCGCGGGCTTGGTGTCTGGCTGTAATGTCAGTTGCGATCACCATTTGTGCCAATCGTCCATCGACCCAGTTCAAATAACGGGCTCTGACCTCTAGCCATTTACCAAGTGAGGCTACAAAGATCTCGGCGTGCTCAGAGCTCGCATCTGCCAGACCCTCTGAGGGAAATCCTGCTAAGTTATCGACCTCATCACTGCCTTTGTCTGATTGATTCTTGGGCGTACCAGCACGCTGCACCATCGACAGATGTCCTTCGCTCTCGTTGTTAAACCAGAGTCTGTAGAGCTTATTGGTGAATAAGAGTTCAGCGCTGCCCAAGGGGGTGACGGAGACGGACGCATCAAGCGCTTCCAAAACCGTTGTAAACCGAAGGTGCGCGGCCGAGAGTTGATCTCTGATTCGGTTGGGCTCGGTGATGTCAGTCATCGAGGTCATCCAGCCTGTTTGGACGCCGTAGGCATCTACTAAGGGGGAGACATAAAGCCGGGCGTCAAAAATACGTCCAGAGCGGTGTTGGACCTTAACTTGATAGCCTCCCGCGGGGGTTAATCCCAGGAGCTCGTTGCGTAGCATTATGGCCAGGGATGAGGCGTATTCTTTGGGCCAATAAGGGAAGGGTGGAGAGCCACCAACCAACTCTTGTTCACTCCAACCCGTCATTTGACAAAATGCAGCGTTAACGTAGGTGATCTTACCCTTCATGTCCATAGCCCGCATGCCTGTCAACATGGAGTTTTCCATGGCTCGGCGAAAATTAGTCTCCGACATCAATGCCTCTTGGGCCTTCAGCCTTTTTTGGGTATGCCTCCATGTCCCGATTAACATCCAAGCGGTCAAAATACTCAGCGCTGCAACCAGTCGAATAAGGCCGTTACCGATAATGCCTTGAGACGTTCTGTAATTGACTGCCTTGATGTACAAACTGTTTCCAAAGGGTGTCAAAGGAACGGTGGTTTCATAAGGCACCGAAGACCAGGGCATGGGGGGGAGAATTGATCTTTGGATGGAGGGTTCACGACCGGCAATGAATTTTCCATCAGCTTGGACGATGGAGATGGCATTGCGCGAGCTGACCTCGCTTGGGACGCTGTAACGAAGTAGCCCCTCAACGTCAAACTCTGTCATCAAGGCGCCGGTGAACCGGCCCTTGTTGTAGAGCGGAATAAACAACTGAATCAAATCATTGTTGTTAGCGCTGTTACCACTATTACCGCTATTGCCGCTATTTACGGTGTTGCCTGAAGTGCCGGAATTAACGGAATTGCCAGTACTATTTTGACGAATGTTTTTCTCTTGTGCGTTGATCGGCTGTGAATAGACAGACTGATGCAAATCTTTGGCTAAGTTGAACGTGTACAGGGATATTGGATTTTTAAGCGTATCACCCACCTTAGGCTGCATATACCCATCAATACTTGGAGATACCGAGCTCATCTGCAATTTCAAATCTGTTGAAATCCAAGCAATAGTGGTGACCTCGGGGAAATTCTTGATAATCCCGTTGGATAGGTTACTTAGCTCTTGTGGGCCAATATTGCCTTTGTACAACTCATCGGCAATTTGCATGGACTGTTCTTGACGTTCCAATACCCTAAGGCGCACGCGTTGTTGAGTGTATTCAACATCGCTTCTTACGATTTCTTGTTCACGCTGAATTTCTTCGTACCGTAGGTAAGTGAATGCAGCAAATATAGCGGCTAAAAATAAAACAACTGCCGTGAGCGGCGCAAAGAGCGCCAGTCTGTCTTGACGCAAAGGGCTTTGACTACGCCACCACAAAAGCCATCGCGTGGATAATTTTTTAAAAATAGAGGGGTGTTGAGTGGATTCTGACATTACTCCTTGAGTTTAATTTAATTCTGAAGTTCATGTATGCATCCCTCATAGAGCTTGAAATTGTTTCAAAGTTGTCATTTTGGATAAAAGCCGTCTAGATAATTTCATAATATAAAAATGACTCGCACTATTTGAAATAACTATAAATATATGAGAAAATAATTTCTGTTAAGTTAAATAAATGATTAAATAGTAATAATAAAAAACGGGGGAGACAAAATGTCAGAGCAATTTCATACGCTGAACGGTTTAACTGATCAAGATTTAGACAGCTTAGAGACCAAGGAGTGGAAGGACGCGTTATCCGCGGTCATTCAAGCCCAGGGTCCGGAACGAGCCCATTTCTTATTAGAGCAGTTGTTGGCTCATGCTCGTGAAAATAGTATAGATATGCCTTTTTCGGGCAATACCGCTTACCTTAATACCATCGCTCCTAGCGAAGAAGAGCGTTGCCCTGGGAACATTGAGATAGAAGAGCGTCTAAGGGCTTACATGCGTTGGAATGCAATGGCAATGGTCGTCAAAGCCAATCGCCATCACCCGGTGGACGGAGGGGATTTAGGTGGGCATATTGGCTCATTTGCCTCTCTCGCACATATGTTTGGTGCAGGCTTTAATCATTTCTGGCACGCTGAGAGTGAGAACCACGGCGGGGATTTGATCTACATACAAGGACACGTCTCACCGGGTGTTTACGCAAGAGCCTATTTAGAAGGGCGACTCACAGAGGAACAACTCCTTCACTTCCGACAAGAGGTTGACGGTAAAGGTTTGTCAAGTTATCCCCATCCCAAATTGATGCCCGAGTTCTGGCAGTTCCCAACGGTATCTATGGGGCTAGGGCCTTTGATGGCTATTTACCAAGCTCGCTTCCTGAAATACTTGCATGCAAGGGGTATAGCGAACACAGAGAACAGAAAAGTCTGGGTCTTCTGTGGCGACGGCGAGATGGATGAGGTTGAGTCACTAGGGGCTATTGGTTTAGCGGCTCGTGAAAAGTTAGACAACTTGATATTTGTGATCAACTGTAACCTTCAGCGTCTTGATGGTCCAGTTCGCGGTAACGGAAAAATCATACAAGAATTAGAAGGTGAATTTAGAGGTGCGGGCTGGAACGTCATTAAGCTCATTTGGGGCAGTGATTGGGATCAACTTTTGGCCAGAGACAAAAACGGCTCACTGCACAAGATCATGATGGAGACGCTTGACGGGGATTACCAAGCGTTTAAAGCCAATGACGGCGCGTTTGTTCGCAAGCACTTCTTTGGTCGTGATCCAGAGACACTTGAGATGGTCTCTAAGATGTCAGATCAAGAGATCTGGAATTTACGAAGAGGTGGTCATGATCCACAAAAGGTTTACGCCGCATATGCCAAAGCTGTAAAGCACGAAGGTCAACCCTCTGTTCTACTTATTAAAACCGTAAAAGGTTTCGGTATGGGTAAGGTCGGTGAAGGTAAGAATACCGTTCACCAAACCAAGAAATTATTGGACGAAGACATTAAAGCCTTTAGAGACCGCTTTAATATTCCAATTCCTGATAGTGAATTGCCTAACATTCCTTTTTATAAGCCCGCAGACGACACGCCCGAGATGCAGTATTTGCATGAAAGGCGCAAAGCATTGGGTGGTTACTTACCCCACAGACGCAAACAAGCAGATGAGGCCTTTAAAGTTCCCCCCATTGATACGTTCAAATCGGTCATTGAGGCTACCGCTGAGGGGCGCGAGATATCAACCACCCAGGCCTATGTTCGTTTCTTAACCCAGCTCCTAAGGGACAAGGAACTAGGCCCGCGCGTCGTACCTATCTTGGTGGATGAGGCACGTACCTTTGGTATGGAAGGTCTCTTTAGGCAAATCGGTATTTACAACCCTGCTGGTCAGCAATACACACCTGTGGACAAAGATCAGGTCATGTATTACAGAGAAGACGTAGCGGGTCAGATACTTCAAGAGGGTATCAATGAGGCGGGTGGAATGAGTAGTTGGATTGCTGCAGCGACCTCTTACTCGACCAATAACCGGATCATGGTTCCGTTCTACGTTTATTACTCCATGTTTGGGTTCCAGCGTATTGGTGACTTGGCGTGGGCTGCTGGGGATATGCAAGCAAGAGGTTTCTTGCTTGGAGGTACATCCGGTCGTACTACTTTGAATGGTGAGGGACTCCAGCATGAGGACGGTCACAGTCATATTTTGGCTGGAACAATACCCAATTGCGTAAGCTACGACCCTACTTTTGCGCATGAGGTTGGCGTCATCCTTCATCACGGTTTAAAGCGCATGGTAGAAAAGCAAGAGAACGTGTTTTTCTACATCACACTTCTCAATGAGAACTATCCCATGCCCGGCCTCAAAGCGGGGACTGAGGAGGAGATCATCAAAGGTATGTACCTGCTCGAGCAAGGCGAAGGTCCTAAGAAAGCGCCAAGAGTTAATTTGTTGGGCTCAGGAACCATTCTGCGCGAATCTATTGCGGCCAAGGAGTTGTTATTGAAGGATTTCGGTGTCGTTGCGAACGTCTGGAGTTGCCCAAGTTTTAACGAACTAGCCCGCGACGGACAAGCAGCAGAGCGTTGGAATCTGCTGAACCCTAGTGAGAAACAAAAAGTCTCTTTTGTTGAATCTCAACTGGGCCCACATGCAGGGCCAGTTATTGCATCCACGGATTACATGAAGTCCTACGCCGATCAGATCAGATCCTTCATACCTAAAGACCGAGTTTACAAAGTCTTGGGTACAGACGGATTTGGACGCAGTGACTTTAGGTCTAAGTTGCGAGAGCACTTTGAGGTCAACCGTCATTTTGTCGTGGTCGCAGCGCTTAAGGCGCTCGCTGAGAGTGGCACCATCGAGGTTGGCGTCGTGAGCGAAGCAATCAAAAAGTACGGGATTAAAACCGACAAGATCAATCCCTTAAACGCATAATAAGACGGAGACTCTCATGGCTTTAGTTGAAATAAAAGTGCCTGATATCGGCGACTTCGCGGATGTCTCAGTGATCGAGGTGATGGTTAAGGTAGGTGATACAGTCAGTCAAGAACAGTCTTTAATCACTGTTGAGTCTGATAAGGCCTCTATGGAGATTCCTTGCTCTGCTAGTGGGGTGGTTAAGGAAATAAAAGTTAAGTTGGGCGATAAAGTTCACGAGGGTAGCGTGGTGTTGATGCTAGAGGCAAGTGACTCTGCAGCTGCACCTACAACTGTAGTTGCACCTGCACCTACTGCAAGTGCCTCAAAACCCCCACCGACACCAGCCTCAGCGCCAGCTCCAAGTGTTTCTGCATCTTCCTTGATCGAAGTCATGGTCCCAGATATTGGGGACTTCAAGGATGTATCTGTTATTGAGCTTTTGGTCAAACCCGGCGATACGGTCCAAGTTGAGCAGTCCTTGATCACCATTGAATCCGACAAAGCCTCTATGGAGATACCTTCTTCTGCCACTGGTGTATTAAAAGAGCTAAAAGTCAAAGTCGGAGACAAGGTCAACATAGGCGACTTTATTGCTCTGGTTCAAGGCAGTGCAGCCGCTTCCAATTCTGCAGTTGCAGCTCCTGCCCAACCAACGGTTGCGGCGCCCTCAGCTGCCCCTCAAAGCGCCTCTAGTGCTGCAAGCGCTTCAAGTGTGCAGGCCCCAGCTCAAGTCCCGCTTCATCAACCCGGTGCTGCTATCAGCTCTGCGGGCCCGGTGCCTCATGCTTCTCCCTCGGTTCGTAAGTTTGCTCGCGAACTTGGTGTTCCCCTTGAAGAGGTCAAGGGAACGGGTATCAAGGCAAGAATTACACACGAGGATGTTCAGGCCTTCAGTCGTTCTGTGATGCAAGGAACTGTATCCACCAAAGCACAGCAGTCTAGGGGTGTTGGCGCATCAGGCGCAGGTTCTGGGGCTGCACTTGGCTTACTGCCTTGGCCAGTGGTTGATTTTGCTAAGTTTGGGCCTATAGAGCGCAAGCCTATGAGCCGGATCAAGAAAATCAGTGGTGCTAACTTGCACCGCAACTGGGTCATGATTCCTCATGTTACAAATCACGATGACGCCGATATCACTGAGTTAGAGGCATTTAGAGTATCCACGAATAAAGAAAACGAAAAGTCTGGCGTTAAAGTCACCATGCTCGCTTTCTTGATCAAAGCCTGTGTCTCCGCTTTAAAGAAATTTCCAGAATTTAACAGCTCCTTGGACGGTGAGGATTTGGTCTACAAGTCCTATTACAACATTGGATTTGCAGCCGACACTCCCAATGGACTCATGGTCCCCGTGATCAAAAATGCTGATACAAAAGGTGTTTTGCAAATCAGTCAAGAGATGGGTGAACTTGCTAAAAAGGCCAGGGACGGAAAACTCTCACCCGCTGAAATGACGGGTGCAACCTTCACCATATCAAGCCTCGGAGGTATTGGAGGGCGCTATTTCAACCCCATCATCAATGCACCTGAAGTCTCGATACTGGGCGTTTGCAAGAGCACGATGCAACCTGTTTGGAACGGCAAGGAGTTTGCACCTCGCCTCATGTTACCGATGTCTCTTAGCTGGGATCACAGGGTGATTGACGGCGCTGCAGCTGCTCGTTTCAACGCCCACTTGGGTCAAATATTGTCTGATTTCCGTCGTGTTTTGTTATAAAAGGGGACAATATTTATGGCGCTCATAGAAGTAAAAGTTCCTGATATTGGTGACTTCAAGGAAGTCTCAGTTATTGAGTTGATGGTTAAAGTCGGCGACAGCGTAAAAGTTGATCAAAGCTTATTGACCGTTGAGTCTGACAAAGCGTCAATGGAGATACCCAGCTCTCATGCGGGTGTGATCAAAGAGTTGAAGCTTAAGGTTGGAGATAAAGTCAGCGAAGGCACTCTTGTGCTTATGCTCGAAGCGTCAAGCAGTGCTTCTGCTGAGGCCCCAAAAGCAGCTGCAGTCAATCCGCCCGCAGCTGGCAAGCCTTCAGCTGCAGTCTCTAGTGACCCTGCAGGTGTACAAAGTGCCTCAGCCGCCTCTTACGCTGGAGCCGTGGATCTTGAGTGTGATTTGGTGGTGCTCGGCGGTGGACCAGGCGGGTACTCAGCCGCTTTTAGGGCAGCTGATTTAGGTCTGAAAGTAATTGTGGTTGAGCGTTACTCAACACTCGGTGGAGTGTGCTTAAACGTTGGCTGTATCCCCTCCAAAGCACTCTTG
The DNA here is from genome assembly GCA_903949285.1 of uncultured Burkholderiales bacterium. GTDB lineage: Bacteria > Pseudomonadota > Gammaproteobacteria > Burkholderiales > Burkholderiaceae_C > Limnohabitans. Next base: position 7,045 of record CAJAYT010000049.1, on the reverse strand, counting down.
CATGTGGCAGCTGTAATGGATGAAGCTACGCACCTCTCACACGCTGGTATTTCGTTTGGTAAGCCACAGGTTGATTTAGACGCGCTCAGAACTCATAAACAAAAGGTTGTTGATAAGCTGACCGGCGGTTTAGGGGCAATGGCAAAAATGCGCAAAGTCCAGACCGTTCGTGGCTTAGGTACCTTTTTGTCAGCTCATCACATGAGCGTAGAGGAGACAACTGGATCAGGTCAAGAGAAGACTGGGGTTAAAAAAGTCATTGGCTTTAAGGCTTGTATTATTGCCGCTGGCTCCCAGTCAGTTCGACTGCCATTTATGCCCATCGACCCTCGAGTGGTCGACTCCACGGGTGCTTTGGCCCTGCAAAAGGTTCCTAAGCGCATGTTGATTTTAGGCGGAGGCATTATCGGTCTGGAGATGGGTACGGTTTACTCGTCCTTAGGCGCGAGACTTGAAGTCGTTGAGATGATGGACGGTCTTATGCAGGGGGCGGACAGAGATTTAGTCAAAGTCTGGCAAAAGATGAATGCCCCGCGGTTTGACAACATCATGTTAAAAACCAAGACTGTATCTGCCAAAGCTGTGGCCGAGGGTATTGAGGTCACCTTTGAAGGCGAGGGCGCTCCCAAACCGCAGGTATATGACATGGTGCTCCAGGCCGTGGGCCGCAGTCCCAACGGAGCCAAAATAGGCGCCTCCAACGCTGGCGTTCAAGTAACTGATCGTGGTTTTGTACCGGTAGATATTCAAATGCGCACCAACGTTGGCCATATCTTTGCGATTGGGGACGTTGTGGGGCAACCCATGCTTGCGCACAAGGCCGTTCACGAAGCGCACGTGGCTGCAGAGGTGATTGCTGGTGAGCTTTTGGGCGACACTTTGTTGGCAAAGAGTGCATTTAACGCGCGTGTCATTCCAAGCGTTGCTTACACCGATCCTGAGGTCGCTTGGGTTGGTCTCACCGAAGATCAAGCCAAAGCGCAGGGAATCAAGGTTAAAAAAGGTCTATTCCCCTGGACAGCCTCAGGGCGTGCAATCGCAAACGGTCGAGACGAAGGTTTCACGAAGCTCTTATTCGATGACCGTGAAGAAGCACATGGACACGGAGCAATACTGGGCGGGGGTATCGTCGGTACCCATGCCGGTGACATGATTGGTGAGGTGGCACTTGCCATAGAGATGGGTGCGGACGCTGTTGATATTGGTAAAACAATTCATCCCCATCCAACACTGGGTGAGAGTATTGGTATGGCTGCTGAAGTGGCACACGGCTCTTGCACCGACTTGCCCCCATCAAAGCGTTGAGGCCGGGGGAGGTTGAAGGATTAGCTTGATCCATGCTTTCTGGAATACAGCGCCTACAAAATATTTTTAGGTTGCGTTTGATGAACCGAGTGCGGAGTTGCCCATCCGTTCAAGTTTGCAATCTTCTCCTCACCTCTGGGCGCTCACACAAGAATGCAAGCACTGCAGCCCCCAGCGTCTCAGGCTCTACGGTTCTTAGGCTTTGAGAGTCAATTCCTCGATTAAACGAGGAGAGGATATTGCCTTTGCCCATTTGTTTAGAGAAGTACAGTCCTCTAACGATAGCAGTGTTTTGCCTCTCGCAGTCAACCACATGCATAGAAACATACGATCTGTATTCGAGGTGGGACTTTGTTGTGGGTCGCTCCTGATTCGGCTTTGCAGGCGGTGAAATTTGAGGAGAGGCAGAGCGCGTGGAAGAGCGATTAGAAGAGGGGGCAGTAGTAGGAGAGCTAGAGCCATTAGAGCCATTAGAGCCATTAGATCCATTCGGTAGAGTAGGCACAGCCGGTGCTGGCCCATTTCGGTTCTCCAGGATCCATGCTTTGGCAAACCGCCCGTCCTCGCTAACTGAGTCTTGATCAACAAAATAGTCCGACTCGTTTTGAGAACTCTTGTAAATGTGAAACCAATCCGCTCCCATCGCCAATGGTTGGTAAAGCACAGCTAGCATCAGCATTAATAGAGCCAATGGGCAGACACTTAAATCTCGAGCAACTTGCTTTTTCGGATTAAGAGCCAATTGATGTCCAAACAGAGTATTTAAAGGTTAGTTAAAGAGTAGTAAAAAACAAGTTAAACTTTTTTGCACCCCCGCGTTTCTCAATAAAATCACGGATTCAAATTACCGTTAAGATATTAAGACGGAATTATAAAAAAACTATCCTGTTTGGTTTCTCCTTTTTTTAGGTCCCATTCCTCGTTTAACGCTCTCTCCCATTATGCCTAACAGTATTAAATCCAAAGGAATTAAAGTCTTTCACAAAATTTGTGCGCGAGCTTGTTTGCCTTTGCTGTTTGCCATCACTGCACCCTGTGCACTGAGTCAAGTAACACTGAGTGCTCCAAAAACATTGCCCAATGTGCACACAGCACCCATTGCACTTGACCCACCCCAGCCACGACCTAAAGTCATTATTATGGTGTGGGACGGATTAAGACCAGACTCCATAACCCAGGAAGACACGCCCAACCTCTTTGCGCTGCGCAGGGCCGGAGTTAACTTCGTAGATAACCACTCAACCTATCCAACCTTTACGATGATGAATGCTGCGTCCTTAGCGACAGGCTCCTTCTCAAGAAAGTCTGGGTTTTACGGCAACACCTTTTGGACACCACCGCCTGCCCCAATTGGTAACAATGCAACTGGCCAGCTCCAAAGCTTTCGTGAACCTGTGTTTACCGAGGACTATGCAATTTTGCAGACGCTAAATGCTCACTATGATGATGATTTGATCATGGTGAAGTCTCTCTTTCAGGTCGCGCATCGGGCTGGATTGGTAACGGCAAGCATTGGTAAATCGGGTCCCGCATTTTTACAGGACATGGACGGTGGAGGCTATTTTTTAGATGAAAACGCAGTTTTGCCGCTCTCCTTTGCAAAAGAGCTTCAAAGCGCCCAAATCCCTTTACCCATTAATGCTGTCAAAACTTTTAAGTCTGGTGAGCTGGTTTTGCACCCTAAAAATGGGAATCCCACGAAACGCGAGCCTTACATCACGTTCCCGCTGACAGAGTTCGGAGAAACAGTGTTCTCAAGGGATGCAACGGATGAAACGCAGGGTGTCCCGGAGGAAAGCGCCAATCAGTACATGATGCATGTGTTCACCCATTACATTTTGCCCAAGAAAAATCCCGATCTATCGCTCATTTGGTTTCGCACGCCAGATAACAGTCAACACGGCTACGGTTTAGGTAGCGCAAACTACCATAAGGCCCTTCGGTCGCAGGACGCACGGTTGGGGGAGTTGCGCGAGGCCTTGAATCAACAACACCTAGCTCCCTACACCAATATCATCGTTGTCTCCGATCATGGGCAAAGCACTGTCTCAGGCGCAACGAGTTTGTTTCCCCTGCGCGCAATCGAGCCTGCTACGCAGGTAGAGGGTGGCATCTCCAATGCAAAGTTGGGGAAACCAGACTTTGTGAACGGATACTCCTTCTCCGGGGACGTTCGATCAGCCGATTTACTGACCTATGCTGGATTCAAAGCATACGACGGACTGGGTTGTTTAACGTCCAGCATGGCGGGAATCAAGGGGGATCTCTCCACGGTTTATACAGCCAAGGTTGACACAACTGGTGAGCTTTGCGGAACACCGAATACCAAATACATGTCGATTAGCGCAACGCTTACGACGCCAGTTGCTTCTTTTAAAGTACCGCAGGAGCTGCCGGAGCACGCTGTCATCGTTGCACCTAACGGAGGGTCTGATTATTTTTACGTTCCCGATCATGATGCAAATACAGTTATGGAGTTGGTTCGCTTTTTACAAAGCAGGGAGGAATTCGGTGCTATTTTTGTAGACAGCAGGTACGGAGATCTAGCGGGGACTTTTTCACTAGACTTCATTAACTTAGAGAACGTAGATAGGAAGGACCACGGCCAGCCCGATGTAGTGGCAAGTTTTGATTGGGACTCTAATCAACGTGTCAAAGGCATGCTGGGGACAGAGTATGAAAGCTTTGCAGGACAAAGAGGCATGCATGGCAGTTTCAGTCCAATGGATGTTCACAATACGTTGATCGGGTTTGGTCCCGCATTCATTGCGGGTAAATCTGTTGGCAACCCCAGCGGTAATGTAGACGTCGCACCAACCGTAGCTTACTTGTTGGGGCAACCCCTGCCTGGCACAGAGGGTAGGATACTCAATGAGGGTCTTATCAAGCCCGCGGCCAATGAACCCATGCGAGTCAAACAAACCATCCTAGTGCCTGCAACGATTGCCAACGACCTCAAGTTTAAATCTCCAGTGGATCCTACTGGGAATACACCCAACTTGAAACACAACAGAGGAATTTACACCATCAACGTTGTGATGAAGGAGTTGGTAGTCGGCGCAAAAACATATCGCTACCTTGATTATGCTAAAGCCCTAAGGTATTGAGGGAGGGGGATCATCCAAGCTTAGAAATGTCGCTTTGCGATTTGCGAATTCCAAGTTGGAACGCGTTAAAATAGTGACATATGTCAAAAGCGCTTGAGTCTTTTTTGTTAGGCCTATTACTAGGGGCTTGTATAACCTTAGTCGTTGGATTTGGATTCTATGATTGGAAGACAACGGCGAAGGGTAACGCACAGTCTGAAAAGGAATCAGATAGGGCAGTTATCAATGCTTTAACCGCAGTGTGCGTGGAGCGCTTTAAAAATGATGCACATTACACTGAGAACTTTAAGAAACTGATCAAGACCGATCAGTTCACTGTTGGCGATTTTATGGAGATTGGTGGCTGGAGTAAGTTCAGTACTTCCTCAGGATTTGAGCTGGAAATATCCAACCTGTGCGCCAAGATTATCCTATCTGAGTCTCCCTGATCCACCTGATCCACCCGAGCCCTCTTTGTTTCGATATCTACTCTTCTCACAAGAGTTAGTTGAGACGCATATAAATCCAGCGTAATAGGCAATACAGGTTAAGATGCCTAATAACTGATTTCAAGAAATAATAATGAATATAAACTCCTTAAACAACCGTATAGCACTGATCACCGGTGGTAATACAGGGATCGGAAGAAGTACAGCTTTAGAGCTGGCTAGGAACGGTGCTCATGTGTTCATCGCCTGCCGTGATAAAGACAAAGCGCAGTCTGTTATTGAAGAATTCAGCACATTTCCTATGATTGGCAAGATCGAGTACTTGGGACTAGATTTAAGCGATTTGGATTCTGTAAAAGACTGCGCCAACGCCTTCAAGTCAAGAAACCTTCCCCTGCACTTGCTCATCAACAATGCAGGCATTGCAGGACTAAAAGGCGTGACTCGTCAAGGCTTTGAGATGACGATGGGAGTCAATCATTTAGGTCATTTCCTACTCACCCAGGAGTTATTACCGGCCCTTTTGTCGGGGGCTCCTTCAAGAATCGTTAATGTGGCTAGCCGTGCTCATTTTTATGCCAAAGGTATCGATTTCGATCGCATCACCGAGCCTACAGGGTCAAGACTCGGGGTAAAGGAATACTGCGAATCAAAGCTTGCCAATATTTTATTCACAAGAGAACTCGCTAAAAGATACAAGGGATCTGGCATTAGCTCCTACGCTGTTCACCCTGGTGTCGTCGCATCGAGTTTATGGCGAGAGGTGCCTGAGCCTATTCGTTCGTTGATGAAACTTTTTATGATCTCTAATACCACTGGTGCAAAAACAAGTCTGCACTGTGCGACTTCTTCTCGAACCGCGTATGAATGCGGCGAGTACTACTCTGATTGCAAGGCTAAGAAACCAAGCAAGCTCGCCCTTGATCAAAATCTGGCTACACAGTTATGGGTGAGGAGTGAACAGTGGGTCAATCATTATTAGTTTCCAGTAAAAAGGGCTAACCTATTTAAAGATTAGCCCTTTGATTGACTTATTTTATAAATACGTTTTTTTAAACGCGTTTTTAAATAAACTAATAAATTAGAGTCTATCTAAATGATCTTTGAGTTGATCATCACTCAAGGTGAGAAGGTGCGCGCCTTTTTCTGGCTTAATCAGTTTAAGAGATAAAAGCATTGAGATGGCATGTTCCTTTGAGGCTTTAGAGTCTTGGGATTCTTGCATGCTCTCTCCGAACAAGAACACCATTAAGGTTTTACCAACAATGTTCATTAAGATACCAAAGAGTACCAAGCCAAGTAACATGGTCACTGAGGCGATCAACCTGCCCCCAAAGGTAACTGGGAACATATCCCCGTATCCTGTTGTCGTAAGCGTCACCATACACCACCACATCGTGGCAGGAATAGAGGTGAAGAAGTGCTTGTCAGCGGGGATGTTATTTCCGCCAATGGGATCAACTGGTGCAAACACTGCGGCCTCTGGCGGGGATCCAGCAGGCAGAGGGTGAATCTTCAAATCTGCATCCAGTGCAGCTTGACCAATAGCCATGTTCTCCGGTGAATACATATCACCTTCGACAAAGAACATCAAACTACTTGAGATCATAACGACAGAGAAGAGTGCTATGAAGTAGATTCTTAAATTGGTGATGAGCGGATTGCTTGATTTGACTTTGTTGGACAACTCTTGTAACGCCGCCTTAGCCATCTTCAATACTCGCAGTACCCTGACGACACGCAAAATACGCAGTACCTTAGCTCCTTGGAGAGCGCCAAGATCCAAAATAACCAAGAAAGTTGGCAAAATGGAGATCAGATCCACCAAGCCCCAAAAACTAAAAATATATTTGATACGGCTTTTGGCGAAATATACGTTGCCCAGATAGTCAACAGAAAAGAAGCCAACAGCCACGAGCTCTATCGTCCAGAACAAAGATTTATAAGTGGTTGCAAACGGTTCAAGGGTTTCCATCGCAAGAGAAATACAGGATACGTAGATCCAGAAATTAATGATTGCGATCCAGTGCTTAAAAGCTTTGCTGGTTGGATTAGTGAACGCTTGTTGAAGAAGATTGGACGAGTGATGATGCTCGTGATGATTGTGAGTTGTGTTGTTCATCGCTTAGACCTTTGGACAATAAAAATACTGGCGATATGATATTTTAAAAATGATGTTATTTGTCTAGTCATGCAATTTTTTAT
>CAJAYT010000048.1 GCA_903949285.1 uncultured Burkholderiales bacterium | reverse complement strand
GCAGCAACCAAGAGTGAGAGTAGAGTTTTTTGATATTTCATGTTTTTCCTTGTGAACTTATAAAATCCGATTAGATCAGCAGGATTTAGGCCAACCTTTTCATGACTGAATTATGGCAATAAATAGTTATTAAGGGTTAATACGTGTACTTAAATCGTGCAAAGCTACGATTTTGTGTTGTAAATTGCCCTAAAAAGGGGTAAAGCCATTATTGCCTGCACCAAAAAGGTGTGATCTAGAAAAGCCCTCCTTCCGCTTTGTGACTGCCTTTGGTTTTTACGGGATAGTTAGGGTAAACATTAGTAAAAATAATAGAATTTGGGTCATTTCAAGATTTAAAGAAAATAGCTGGTTATTGAATTTGGAGGAGTGATTTATAACGAAGAGACAGTGACCTGTATTTAAACTTAGTTTGTAAAATGTAACCGTGTAACCATGGGTGTGGCAATGGATGATTGAATGAATGGGTGAGTGGTTTTCATAAAACATCTCATCTTATTTAAAGCACATACTCGAGCAATTCTTCTAAGATGCTGCCGTAGCTTCGGTTCTAAATTGAATTTACCAATTAGGTATTTTCATATCATGTGCGTTGTAATCCAATATTTTTGTCAGTTTTAAATTGAAACCAATTACAAAATTAACTCTTGCTGTATCGGTTGCACTGTTGTGTGTGCAGGCTAATTACGCACAAGATCTGGAGAAACTATATAACGACAGCGTACGTTCTAGGGATAATCAAAAAGCCGGCGAAGGTGATAAGAACAAGCGATATTTGGAGTGGTTTGAAGCCGCAAGAAAAAACGGGGTAAGTTGGAAGTGCAAGAACTATTTCCTCTTTTACGATGGATATGTTTTTGTCGGGGACAAACCAGACGGCTCCGACATAGGAAAAAAGCCCTTTGACTTTGTAGGCATTTCTGCAACCTACAGAGACTTTATAAAGTTCAGTTTCCCGGCTCTACCTTATGAGAACCAGTGGGAACTTAACACCAAAACAAGCGAGCTGGTCAGTTATAAGAAAACACTGAACAAATTAGAAAAAGAAACGTGCCAAAAAATGAGTAAGTAGCTATATTATTCTGATGACCTTAAGGCAAACACTTGTTAATAAATTGTTGTTCAATACTTTGACCTCCACTTGTTATAGTTGCAGCATTGCCTCCATTTGAAGGTGTTGGGCAGGATATAGGGAGCCCATTGTTTATAACAGTAAGTCCACTATTACTTTCAGCAATTAATTGCCAGATCTTGAATTTGGAACCTTGCTGCGGTATCAGGCCTTCGAGAGTTGCTTCATTAATATTTAAATTTTGGATAACCATAAACTGATTTTTGTTGGTATCAGCTTGATGAATTTCAGTCACTGTGCCAGAAACGCCCGGTAAATTCGCTGCAATACATGAACTGGGATTCTGTGAGCATGAATTAAATGAAACAAGCGAATCACCAGAAAACGTAAAGTTCCCAATCAAATTTACATAACCGTCATTTCCGGAGTCGTACCCAATATTTGTTGATGTCAGTGTTGTTATTGTTCCTCCCACAATTGGTAGTGACTCCATATCATAGGAGAAGTGAGACAAAACAACTGTCATTTGAGCGGACTTGCCAGGGCTGTACTTTGATACCAAAGGAATCGAATTGATGTAATTGCTAACCGAAGCGCTAGTAGCCGTTTTGAATCCTGTTGACAGTGACGTCAATGTTGTAGCTGGCGTGGTTATCTGTGCCTGCCTTATGGAATTCATGAATAAATCAATGCTGATATCAGATGCGTCCCCTGATGTTGAATTAGTCGCAGCTGTAAAAGCTGACGTTAAGGGGTTACTTGGGATGGTAATTCCAGCTGTTGTTAATGCAGTTGTGACGATTGCTGTTGCGTTAGCAATATTGGCAGAAGTCAATTTATTTGCAATTGCAGGTTGAGTGGGTGTTGCACTGCTGGGATCGTAGTTACTGCCTAATGCGTTTGAAAGAATTAGCTGGGTAATGGGAGTGATGTTTGCCGTCGCCTGGCCTGAATAAACTACAGAATAAAGAGTAGTAGTCGTACCCAATACAGGATCAGTTAGTCCGGTGGGTACCGATAATATGCAGGGTAGTGTTAAGCCAGCTAGTTGAAGCGTGTATTTCCCATTGGTGTCTGTAGTAGTGGAGGGTGTGCCCGTTACACATAGGCCAGAAACAAGTGCGCCAGGTATTGCAGTGCCCACTGCAGCAGTTCCTGTAAACGCAGTCAGGGGGGCTGATGCTGCAGATTTAGAGCCCCCTCCACCCCCGCATCCTGTGAGTGCAAGGCTGATTAGGGCAGCACCAACAAATGCGGTTGAATTGCTTTTTAAGCAATTCTCAAAAACACTCTTGACTGATAAAAATGAATTATTCACAACAGGTACCCTAGTAATTCAGAGCATGATCAACAAATGATCGAGTTCTCAGACCTGAATCGGTACTGAAGTGGGGAACTGTAGCCTAAAGACGTTTATTTAATGAACTTTTTCAGAGCTTTAGTCTGCTCATTCACGCTTGTCTGATTTGGAAAATTCTTTTTCGTTGGGCATTTCGCCCTCTTCCTTGGCGCATGCTATCTCTAAGATCGTATTTAAGACGGTGTCTTTGGCGACGGGGTGCCACTCACCCTGAGAGACATCCGTAAAGATGGGTTTGCCCATGGCCATGTGCTGGGCGTGGCCTGAGGATGCCAAAGTACGACGTCTTTTATCAACGCAGTCGTATTGGATCAAGATCTGGCGAGATAACGCACCCGTTGCCGCCCTGCTTTTTAAGTCTGTCAACTGCCATACCTCGGGGTAGGAGGTGCTTTTCTTCATCCTATCGGGATCGTAATAGACCTTGGCTAGATAATTATCATCAATGAGTTGCCAATCGGCCAAAGCTGGACCACTGCGGAGCAAACACGCAGTGATCGCCAGTCCTAAGTAGACTTTGAGTTTTGGATGCGCATTCATAAAACTTCCAACCTTAAAGACCCGAATATACAAACTTTAATCCAAGCTTTCCCCAAGAGCTCTCGGCCTTTGGGGAAAGATTAACCTTTAAATTAAAGTATGTCTTAAGATGAATCGACCCCAATTCCTATTTCTTGAGCGTCATTGCTTGTAAGAGCGCGTCAAGATTGGTTTGTTTGCCAAGGCTCATGCAAGCCTCCCAAGCCAGTTGGGTTTGTGCAGCGCCCAAGATAGGCTCACTTTGATCGACGAACTTGGCTTTGAGTTGTTCATTGCTCATAGGACGCTCTAAACTGCCAACGGCATGCTCCACATGCACTTGGTGTGTTTGTCCGTCTGTGGTCTCAAGGATGACATCACAGGAGGCCTCATACATTTGGGGGTCCACAATCAACTCAACCTTAGCTCTCAGGGCTAGGACGTCGGGTCGGTTCACAATTTCGTCAGCGTATTCATGTTCGGTTGCTTTACCTGTGATGAACGCGACTGCACAAGAATGGTAGACGCTGAACTTGCCTTCTAACCCGTCTTTGGGTGTTTTCTTACCCGTCAGTTCTTGAACAAGAGGGTGCACCCGCACGGAGATCTTTTTGACCTTATCCGCTTGAATACCGAGTTTCTCTCTTAGTTGCACACAGCCATCGATGGAGGGGTGTATCACAATTCCACAAGCAAAGGGTTTGTAAGTGTTCAGCGCAATTTCCCAGGAACCACCTAGATTCTCCGTAATTTGAGTCCAATCCGTTTTATCGGAGTAAACCTGAACCAATCCACGAGGAGCTTCTAAAGCTCTTAATGAAGCGGTGTAGCCGTGTTTTGCCATCATGGCGGCTGTCAGACCCACCTTTGCAGCAGCGCCCGGGTGCAGTGGCTTGGTCATGGTGCCAAATTGCTCACGAAGTCCCACAGGTTGTGAGGCGGCAATTCCAAGGGCCATTTGTGTTTGATCAGCAGACAAGCCCATCAGGCGGGAGCAAGCTGCTGCACTACCCAGCATTCCAGTGGATCCAGTGATGTGCCAGCCCCGGTCGTAGTGGTCTGGGTATATGGTGTTTCCAACTCTGCAAGAAACTTCAATTCCAATAACTAAGGCGTCGATAAGGGCGCGACCACTGAGTTTTTGATGCTCACCCAGCGCAAGAATTGCAGAAGCAACAGGTCCTGCAGGGTGAATGATCGTTTTAAGATGAGTATCATCAAAATCAAATGTGTGCGAGCTAATTCCGTTGATCAGGGCAGCGCTTGCCATATCAACTTTTTCCGCGCGTCCCAAGAGGGAGGCCTGAGGTGCTGGAGAAAACTCCTTGATGGCAGCGAGCGCAAACTCCACAGTTTCGTGGTTTGAGGGACCCACGGCACATCCCGCCCAATTCGCAAAGGTTCTGTGAGCCTCTAGGTCAACAGAGTCAGACCAGCCCTTGGAGGGATGATTGACAGCAAATTCAGCTAACATTCTTGTCACTGCAGGGGCATCTGTTTGAGCTTTTCTGGCGATATTTTTGGTTGCGGTCGCTTTGGACATGACTAGGGTTCCGTTGTGATTAATTGAGAAAGAGGGGAGGATGATAAGTTATTTTGATCAGCCTGTGATTTTATAGGCCAACCAGAATGCTTAGTCGCTCCTAAAGAATGACTCAAGGCTAGTGGGGCAAGTAATGACCAATCAAACAAGGCCTAGTTGGGCCTGCGTTTCAGTTTGGGTTTGTGGTTAGCTCTGCAAGGGCTCAGTGTGCTAAGAGCATGCCCTGTTTTTCAATAAAGGCCACCACCTCTTGAACGCCGCTGAGCGTTTTCAGATTAGTCATCACAAACGGCTTTAGGCCCTGTTTGGTGGTTCGCATACGCACGGTATCTTGCTCCATGATGCCTAGATTTGCACCGACGTGAACTGCGAGATCGGTTTTGTTGATGACAAACAGATCGCTTTTTGTGATGCCGGGTCCGCCTTTTCTGGGTATTTTCTCCCCCGCCGCAACATCGATCACGTATATCGTGAGATCACTGAGCTCTGGACTAAAGGTTGCTGCTAAGTTGTCTCCGCCGCTCTCGACAAAGACAATATCCGCGTCGGGGTAATGCTCTAGCATACGGTCAATTGCTTCTAAGTTTATCGACGCGTCTTCTCGAATCGCTGTGTGCGGGCACCCGCCCGTTTCAACCCCCATGATTCGTTCAGCTTCAAGGGCGCCGCTTTCAGTCAGAATGCGCTGATCCTCTTTTGTATAGATGTCGTTGGTGATTGCAATTAAATCCCACTTGCCCCGCATCTCCTTACAGAGCATTTCAAGGAGGGTCGTTTTACCTGAACCTACCGGACCACCGATGCCAACTCTGAGGGGTGGAAACTTTTTGGTGCGATTGGGGATGTGGTGTAGTGCAGTCATGATCTAAAAAGACGTGAGTATTGGGTTTCATGGTTGGCGCATAGGATCGCTAAACCGGGGGTGAAGGCCTGTCGATCATTATCACTCAGCGATAAAGCGTATTCGACAGCTGCGGGTATTTTTTGGCGAAGGGTGGCCAATATGCGTTGACCTGATTTTTGTCCAAGAGGTACGGTCTTGATGCAGGCTTGAACCATATTTTCTGCCCAGGAAAATGCATATGCCAATAAACAAACTTGAGCCTCTATGTCAAAGGGCGCTAATGCCAACGCAAAGCTCAAAGGCCAAGTTGGTGGGAGTGACGCTAAGAAATCTAACCTGTCTTGATCAACAACCTCTTGGTTTTTAATCCATTCAACGAGGGATCTGCCCATTTGCTGGGTTTGCAGTCTTGTTTCGCTGGATTCACGCGTGGATAAGACCCATTGATTTAATTCTGATATTCGCGCTTTGTCAAATAATCTCCAAGCGTTGACGGCTTGAGCAACAACATATAAGTCTCCTCTGGAGAGGGAGAGATCAAGTTGGTCACAAATCCATGAGTTCGCGGACTGCTCGTTAAAAATCCAGCCCGCATCAACCGCTGACTCTATGCCCTCTGAGTAAGAGAAGCCGCCCACGGGCAAAGCAGGCGATGAGAGTTGCATCAGTAGCAGCAAGGCCGATGAGTCAAGTCCAGTCACTTTGAATTGATGGTGAATTGTTGTGCTGAGGAAAAATCAGTGGTGCCCATGCCCATGCCCATGCCCATGCTTGTGATCGTGATCGTGCGAGTGGGGGGAGCCATGAGCATGCGTGTGAGGGTGTGAATGATCATGATTGTGTTGCTCAGTCTGATGGACTCTCTGATGATCATGCTCCGCATGCGTGTGGTGAGAGTGATGAGCTCCGTAGGCTCCGTTTTCAGGTTCGAATGATTCTTCTACGGCATGAACAATCAAATGCATCGATTCAAGCATTTCTTTCAGAACATGGTCGGGTTCAATTTTTAGATGATCTGCTTGCAATTCAATGGGAACATGACGATTTCCAAGGTGATAAGCTGCTCGGGTTAAGTCAAAAAGAGTCCCGTGGTGCGGGCAATGCGTGATTTTTAAGACAGGTTGCTCGGCTGCTAGTACGCGCAAAAACGAGCCGTCTTCACCAACCAGTAAGTCGTGACCCCGTACCACTTGACCTCTGGGCAAAAATACCCCTACAGTTTGTCCATTGGAGTCCGTAGCTTCAAACCTGCTCTTTTGCCGAGTATCCCAATCAAGTGTGATCACCGCCGCTCTTTGGATAAGTGGTTTTGCAATACCACGGCCACCTGCGATGCATTTTGAGTAAATAATCATAAATCTACGCCCCAATATTAGAATAAGAAGTATCTTTGTGCCATGGGCAAGGAGGCCGCGGGCTCGCAGGTTAAGAGTTGCCCGTCGGCCCTCACGGCGTAGCTTTGTGCATCAATTTCCATGACTGGCAAATAATGATTATGAATCATGTCTTTCTTGCCAATTGTTCTGATGTTTTTGACTGCGCTGAGCGTTTTCTGGAGTCCAAACTTTGAGCCTATATCGTTTCTCAATCCATTTGCCGATACAAAGGTTAATGAGGTTTTGGCAATTGCACCTCCAAAAGCTGCGAACATGGGTCTGTAGTGAACAGGTTGAGGTGTAGGAATAGATGCGTTGGGATCTCCCATAGCTGCCATCGCAATAAAACCGCCCTTCATAATGATGCTTGGCTTGACCCCGAAAAACGCTGGTTTCCAAATCACCAAATCAGCCCATTTACCCACCTCTATACTTCCGACTTCGTGGGAAATCCCGTGTGCAATTGCAGGATTGATAGTGAATTTTGCAATGTATCGCTTGATTCGCGCATTATCGTGTTCGAGTCCATCACCGGGGAGTTTGCCCCTTTGCTCTTTCATCTTGTGAGCAGTTTGCCAACACCTGAGAATGACCTCACCGACTCTGCCCATGGCTTGACTGTCGGAGCTGAACATACTGATTGCACCCAGGTCATGCAAAATATCCTCAGCAGCAATAGTTTCTTTGCGGATTCGGCTCTCCGCAAATGCCAGGTCCTCTGCTATTGAGGCGTCCAAGTGGTGACACACCATAAGCATATCAACGTGTTCGTCCAAAGTGTTGATCGTGTAGGGACGAGTAGGGTTGGTAGAAGAGGGCAGCACATTGGGCTCCCCCACTACTTTTAAGATGTCGGGGGCGTGACCACCCCCGGCCCCTTCTGTGTGAAAGGTATGGATGGTCCTACCCTTAAAAGCTGCAACTGTGTCCTCAACAAAACCAGATTCATTTAACGTATCTGTGTGGATTGCAACTTGTGTGTCCGTTTGCTCTGCTACATCTAGACAATTATCAATGGCTGCAGGCGTGGTTCCCCAGTCCTCGTGTAGTTTGAGCCCGATCGCGCCCGCATCAATTTGCTCATGAAGGGCAGCAGGCAAAGAAGCATTTCCCTTGCCCAAGAACCCAAGGTTCATTGGGAATGCGTCGGCTGCTTGGAGCATACGCTCAAGGTTCCATGCGCCTGGCGTGCAGGTCGTTGCAAAGGTGCCTGTTGCTGGGCCAGTGCCACCACCAATCATCGTGGTGACTCCGCTGGTGAGGGCTTCTTCGATTTGCTGAGGGGCAATAAAGTGGATATGGGTATCAATACCTCCCGCGGTGACAATCATTCCTTCGCAGCTGATGATCTCTGTTCCAGGTCCTATGATGATGTCTACACCGGGTTGTGTATCAGGGTTACCGGCTTTACCAATCGCAGCTATTCGGCCCTGCTTGAGACCAATATCTGCCTTTACGATTCCCCAGTGATCAACGATCAATGCATTGGTTAGAACCGTATCCATCGCTCCTTCCTTGCTAGAGCGCTGGCTTTGAGCCATACCGTCTCGAATTGTTTTGCCGCCTCCAAATTTAACCTCTTCTCCGTAGGCACCTGCGCGAAGGGTGTAGTCCTTCTCTACCTCCAGTATGAGTGCTGTATCTGCCAAGCGCAACCGGTCTCCAGTAGTGGGACCAAACATTTCGGCGTAAGCGCGTTTATCAATAGTGCTCATTGTTTTGTCCCTTTGCTCTTTGCCTCTGAGCTTTTATTAACAGGCCCTTGGTGCATGCCTCTGAACCCGAAGATGAGTCTCTCACCTGCGTAATCAACAAGCTCTACGGTGCGCTGTTGGCCTGGTTCAAAGCGAACAGCGGTACCTGATGGAATGTTTAAACGCATGCCCACTGCGCTTGCTCGCTCAAACGCAAGTGCACCGTTGGTTTCTGCAAAGTGGTAGTGCGAGCCCACTTGAATGGGCCTGTCACTTGCATTGTGTACAACGAGTGTGATGGTTCTGCGTCCCGTGTTGATCTCGTGTGAGCCGGGTTGAGTCAAGAGTTCTCCAGGAATCATGGTCGCTTCTCTTTTAAGTTTGCTTTATTGTGTGAATTTATCAACTATAGGGTGCGGAGTAGCCAAGCAGTTTGGTAAATGAGTCGTGTTACGTGATGGGCTGATGGACCGTGACAAGTTTAGTTCCATCAGGAAAAGTTGCTTCGACCTGAATATCTGGAATCATTTCTGCAATTCCGTCCATGACATCGGCACGAGTCAATATATTCCTTCCCTCACTCATTAACTGAGCAACAGTTTTCCCCTCCCGTGCTCCCTCCATGACGGTTGCGGATATGAGGGCAACAGCCTCAGGGTAATTGAGTTTAAGACCCTTTGCACGACGTCTCTCAGCGAGGAGTGAGGCCGTAAAAATGAGCAATTTATCTTTTTCTCTAGGAGTTAGTTCCATATCAAGTGTTCCAATTCGGTGATCAGCAGATGCGTTGTAAACGGGGGATCTCAAATATAGACGTGACCTTCACTTAACCCATTCCTTGGTTGCGCGCCCAATCTATTATCCGCCTCTTGCCCCTTCACATCATTTGTCAGATTGTGACTTAGATTGAAAGTTTTATGACAAAACCGTCATGATTAATTATATGCAAAGAGCACTTTGTTGGTGCAAAAGGTGGCGAGTTGGTGCAAAAGGCTTTGGGTTCATGCACTGTTATGGATTAATAATTTAATAAAAATGATAATAATTAGATATTTAACCTCTAAATGACCCCAATAAGCTCGCAGGTGTTTTGCAGGGCGGTTAAACCAATTGCCTAGGTTGGGTGGCATGAGGGTTGCGTAAGGGTTAAGGCATTTGTTAAATCTTATTGGTTTTTTATTTTTCACCCACCTCAACCTTGGAGTTGTTTATGTTGAATAGACGCGGTAATTTGAAAGCCCTTGCTGCTGCAGCGGCATTGGTTTCTGGATCTTTGGTGTTTGCGCCTCAGGCTTTTGCAGAAGACACAATTAAGGTGGGTGTACTGCACTCATTGTCTGGCACGATGGCCATTTCGGAAACTGTTCTTAAAGATACGGTTTTAATGGCAATTGATGAAATCAACGCTAAGGGCGGTGTTTTAGGTAAGAAGTTGGAGCCCGTCGTTGTCGATCCAGCCTCAAATTGGCCTTTATTTGCAGAAAAAGCCAAGCAATTGCTAACTCAAGATAAGGTTGCCGTCACATTTGGTTGCTGGACATCCGTAAGCCGTAAATCTGTACTGCCAGTCTATGAGGAGTTGAATGGGTTGCTGTTCTACCCTGTTCAATATGAAGGTGAAGAACTCTCTAAAAACGTCTTTTATACAGGAGCGGCTCCTAACCAACAAGCGATTCCTGCTGTTGATTATTTGATGAGTAAGGAGGGCGGCGGAGCTAAGCGTTGGGTGCTACTCGGTACTGACTATGTGTACCCACGTACAACTAACAAAATTTTGCGTGCTTACCTCAAAAGCAAAGGGGTTAAGGATACAGATATCGATGAAAAATATACTCCCTTTGGTCATTCAGACTACCAAACAATCGTAGCGGATATTAAAAAATTCTCTGCGGGTGGGAAAACCGCTGTGGTCTCCACTATCAACGGTGACTCCAATGTGCCTTTTTACAAAGAACTCGGCAACGCAGGCTTGAAGGCCAAAGACGTACCTGTAGTTGCTTTCTCGGTGGGTGAGGAAGAATTGCGCGGTGTAGATACCAAGCCTTTGGTGGGCCACTTGGCTGCTTGGAATTACTTCATGAGCATCAAGAACCCAACAAATGACGAGTTCATCAAGAAGTGGTCAGCTTACGCAAAATTGCACAAAATTCCTGGACATATGGACAAGCCTTTGACCAACGACCCGATGGAGGCAACATACATTGGCATCAACATGTGGAAGCAAGCGGTAGAGAAAGCTAAATCAACTGATGTTGATAAAGTGATTGCTGCAATGGCTGGTCAAACTTTTAAAGCTCCAAGTGGTATCACGTCCATGATGGATCCTAAAAACCACCATTTACACAAGTCTGTCTTTATTGGGGAGATTAAGGCTGACGGCCAATTCAACGTCGTATGGAGCACCAAGGAGCCTGTTAAAGCTAAGCCCTGGAGTCCCTATATTGAAGGCAATGACAAAAAGCCGGATGAGCCTGTTAAAAAATAATCATTTTGATTGTTGACTCGGTAAATGGGGGGAGGTTGCGCAAAGGAACCTCTCCCCATCTGACTAGAGTTGGAACAACCCGTGATTGCCATTACATCTGTGAGTTATAGTATCTGCTGAGCATAAAGTAAGAGTTAAACATTTATTCAAAAAACAGGTCTAGGTTTTTATTGCCATGCCAAGACACAACTTATCAGCATGATTAAATCAAATAACTGCGCATTCAAATCTCTTTTAACCCAGTGGTTGTTGTTCTTAACCTTTTTAACAGTTTGTAGTCCAATTTTTGCACTAACACTTGGTCAAGTTCAAAGCTTGTCTGTGGGTGAGACAGATGCAAGAATTAAAGCATTATCCGAGGTCATCAAAGAACCCGACGCTCAAACGCTCGTATTCCTACAAGCTCTCTCAGACGATAGCGTCAAGATTTTGGATGGGCGTGCATACATCATTCAAAACAGTAAAGGCATTGATCCACTTACGGGCTCGGGAGTAGATGTACCGCTAGACGCACAAGATGTGGTGAGTAATAACCGAATGCGTGGTGAATTAGACGCAGCCCTGTCCGCCCTTCGGTTATTCAGCTCAGACCCAAAACAAAGGCTCGCAGCCGTTAAGGGTCTTCAAAAGGAACCTGATCCAGAGAAACTCCCGGTGCTTGAGCGCGCACTGAAGCTTGAGCAAGTGCCAGATATTCGCGATCAAATTGAGATCGCAAAGTCGAGTATTTTATTAAGTGCTGATGATGTTGCCGATCGACTGCTCTCTGCCAAAAAGCTCTCCGCAAGCCATTCTCCAGACACACAACTATTGCTAAACCAAAGATTAGACCTTGAGACCGATCCCCAAGTTAGGGCTGCCGTACTGGCCTCGCTTAAGACCATAGGTTCTGCCTTGGTTTGGGGCGAGCGGCTCGGCGCATTATTTACAGGTATCAGCTTAAGCTCTATCCTTCTTTTGGTGGCACTTGGTTTAGCAATTACTTACGGGTTGATGGGCGTCATCAATATGGCACACGGCGAACTCATGATGGTTGGTGCTTACGCCACCTATGTGATACAAACTTTCTTTGTTCATCATTTAAGCAGCTATTTTGATTACTACCTAGTTGTTGCGGTTCCAGCTTCGTTTTTAGTGGCTGCCTTGGTGGGCGCGGTATTAGAGCGAAGCGTTCTTCGATTTTTGTACGGCAGGCCATTGGAGACTTTGCTGGCCACGTGGGGTATCAGTTTAATTTTGATGCAATTGGTTAGGACCATCTTTGGCGCTCAAAACGTAGCAGTAGAAAATCCTTCTTGGATGAGCGGTGGCATTCAAGTCCTACCGAATCTATCGCTGCCCTGGAACCGTATGATCATTATTTTATTTGCTGCCTGCGTGTTGCTCGCAATGGCCATACTAATCTCTAAAACCAGATTAGGGCTTTTTGTTCGCGGAGTAACTCAAAATAGACCCATGGCAGCTTGCATGGGCGTCAATACAGCGCGAATAGATACCTACGCTTTTGCGCTTGGTTCTGGAATCGCTGGTCTAGCAGGATGCGCGCTGAGCCAAATCGGGAACGTAGGTCCCGATCTTGGGCAGGGCTACATTGTTGACGCGTTCATGGTGGTTGTGCTTGGTGGGGTGGGGCAGTTAGCTGGAACGGTCTACGCAGCCCTGGGCCTTGGCATCATCAATAAAATTTTAGAAGGACTAACGGGCGCCGTGCTCGCCAAAATTGCTGTGCTTGTCTTTATCGTTGTCTTTATTCAGAAAAGGCCCCAAGGACTTTTTGCGGTCAAAGGCCGTAGTGCTGAGGCCTAAATACGGCTACTTCTTATGATGCAAAAATCACTTGTCCTCCCCGAGTCAGCTCCACTTCTCTCTAAAGGGGGCTGGACATCATTTTTAATCGTGACGATTGTGCTCACAGGGCTTGTTCCCGTTTTGAACATGTGGGTGAGCCCTGCGAGTGCATTTCACATGAGTGACTTCCTTGTTGGACTCATTGGCAAGATTATGTGTTACGCCATTTGCGCATTAGCAATGGATCTGATTTGGGGGTATACGGGGATATTGTCCTTAGGGCATGGACTTTTCTTTGCGCTTGGCGGCTACGCGATGGGTATGTACCTCATGCGTCAAATCGGCCTAGACGGAAATTACAAGTCGGAATTGCCTGACTTTATGGTTTTCTTGGATTGGAAGACTCTGCCTTGGCACTGGATGCTCAGTGGCAGTTTCTGGGCCACCCTCGCATTGATCGTGCTAGTGCCTGCTTTGGTTGCATTCACTTTCGGATTCTTTGCCTTCAGATCAAGGATTAAGGGTGTTTACTTCTCCATCATTACTCAGGCCTTAACGTTTGCTGCAATGCTGCTTTTCTTCAGAAATGAAACGGGGTTTGGGGGGAACAATGGCTTTACGGATTTCAAAAGAATACTGGATATTCCCATCGCGACCCAAAGTACCCGAATGGTGTTGTTCGTATTGACTGCTTTGACTTTGCTTGGATTTTATTTGTTCGCTAAATTTCTCGTACAAAGTAAATTTGGTCGCCTTTTGCAGGCAATCCGAGACGCAGAGAGCAGGGTTATGTTTTGTGGCTACTCCCCCGTCCCCTACAAGTTGGCTATTTGGACCTTATCGGCTGTGATGTGCGCTGTCGCAGGTGCGTTGTATGTGCCGCAGGTAGGTATCATTAACCCAAGTGAAATGAGTCCCGCCAATTCCATTGAAATTGCGATTTGGGCCGCGGTCGGAGGACGAGGCACTTTGCTTGGACCTATTGTGGGCGCCTTCATCGTCAACGGGGCTAAGAGTTGGCTGACCATGACTGCGCCGGAGTTTTGGCTTTATTTCCTAGGTGCGTTATTCATTTCAGTTACTTTATTTCTACCCAACGGGGTGCTTGGTTTAATCCGTAAGGTCCTGAAATCCAGTACAGATAAGAGGGCTGCGCCATGAGTACGAATTCAAGCCACCCCAGGGCGACGCCTGATGCAACGTATACGCCAAACGTCCTGACCAGTCCCAGTGTTTCGCTCGCAGGTTTAAAGAGGCCCACCGAGCCTAACCTTGTGCACGGCCGTATTTTGTACTTAGAAGATGTCAGTGTAAGTTTTGATGGTTTTAAAGCCATTAATCATTTGTCCCTAGATATTGCACCCGGTGAACTCCGCTGCATCATAGGCCCCAACGGCGCGGGCAAGACAACGATGATGGATATCATTACAGGTAAAACCAAGCCTGATTCGGGTCAAGTATTTTTTGGCAGTAATATTAATTTGCTTGAATTCAATGAGCCCGACATCGCAAAACTGGGTATTGGGCGCAAGTTTCAAAAGCCAACTGTCTTTGAAGAGCTATCAGTGTTTGATAACTTAGAGCTTGCCTTGAAATCAGATAAGAGCGTGAGATCCTCTCTATTCTTTAAACTTAGTTCAGTTCAAAAAAATAGGTTGATTGAGGTTTTGGAGACTATTAAACTGGAAGACTCCATAACTCGGCAAGCAGGGAATTTAAGCCACGGTCAAAAGCAGTGGCTCGAAATTGGGATGCTTTTGATGCAAGAGCCCAAACTCTTACTACTGGATGAGCCAGTAGCGGGTATGACCGATCAAGAGACACAGCGAACAGCAGAACTCTTTTTAACACTCAAAGGACGCCACTCACTGGTGGTGGTTGAACACGACATGTCCTTTATTAAAACGATTGCTGAGAAAATCACCGTCCTCAGTGAAGGTTCTGTCTTAGCAGAAGGTACGTTTGATCAAGTGCAGGCCAATGAAAAGGTCATTGAAGTTTATTTGGGTCGATGAATGAAGCTACTAGAACTCTCAAGTATCAATCAATACTACGGCGGCTCGCACATCCTAAGGAATGTGAATATCAGCGCTGAGATGGGTAAAGTGACTGTGCTCCTTGGTCGAAACGGAGTGGGAAAGACCACCTTGCTCAAATCCTTGATGGGCCTCATCCCCATTCGCTCAGGCACTATTTCCTTGAACGGTTTGAATATAGAGAATGCCTCGTGCGATCAAAGAGCGCGAGCGGGTATTGGTTTTGTACCGCAAGGGCGTGAGATCTTTAACCGCTTGAGTGTGCAAGACAACCTGCGAATGGGACTGGCTGCCAAGCCTGCGTCGACTCCAATTCCCCCAGAGTTATTCGAGCTCTTTCCAGTTTTAAAGCAAATGCTGTCTAGAAAGGGTGGGGACCTCTCGGGGGGGCAACAGCAACAACTAGCCATAGCCAGAGCGTTGGCAAGTGGGCCTAAGCTTTTAGTGTTAGATGAGCCAACGGAGGGTATTCAACCCAGCATCATCAAGGAGATTGGGCGAGTCATTAAGATGTTGGCTGCGAGAGGGGATATGGGTATTTTGCTTTGTGAGCAGTATTATGATTTCGCTGAAGAATTGGCGGATGCCTACATTGTGATGGACCGCGGGGAGGTTATAGCAAGCGGGCCTGGCTCAGAGATGGGCTCTAAGGGTATTCGCCAAATGGTTGCTATTTAGAGCGCTCAAATTAGAGCGCCCAAATTCTTGGCATGACCGCAGGCAGTCCCCAAACGGTTGACCGCCAAGATAGCCAAACGCGGCGCATTAGGTGCATGGAGGGCTCGACCAAATCAGTGAGTATACGAAGCACAACAATATGCTCATTGGGCGAGGTAACGCCTGCTTGCACCTGCACAGAACTCGGTGCTAAGGCCTCTCTGGCGAGAGCCAAGAGACGACTTGACTCGGACTGCGTTAAAGCGCGTGCACTTGCAAAAACCAAAGTTGACACGCATTTTTTACCGTTAAGGCCTAAGGGACTTCTAAGTAAACCAAGGTCCTCTGCGTTGATACGTCCCCTG
>CAJAYT010000047.1 GCA_903949285.1 uncultured Burkholderiales bacterium | reverse complement strand
CGCAGGAAAAAGCGCAAGAGGAGGTAAAAAACTAAAGAAAGGGGTTCACAAAGAGAGAAAAAATAGTCACAATTCAAACACCGACAGCAAACATTAGATCTGTCCAGGTGTTACTGGAACGAGTGTCCAAGTGTTAGTGGATTAGGTGTCCAAGTGTGCTGGAATACGCACCCAGACGATTTCTTTGGGTTGCGAGACATCGATTTGCAGGTCACCGTCATCGATGCGGAATGTGGCCGCTTCGTCTTGGCCAAGGCCTCTCGGCATGGCGAATCTGCTCGGCGTAGCGAATTTCCATCGCACGGTTGATCCGGCCACGCATCTGCAGCGTCCAGTCATGGAGCTGCTGCACCGCGTTACTGAAGTGGGCCAGCTGGTCTTTAGGCAGACGGTTGATCTGGCTTTCGGAGAGGTCAGGCAAGGCAGCCTCTTGCAATTGAAGGTGGTTCATGGGGTAACTTCGTTAGACAGTGACACATTGTGAGGTGGAGACGTGCTGGACGCAGTTCTCGAAAGCGATCACAGCGTTCAGTGGGTAGTTCACCCGCTTGCCGAGCTTCAGGTAGTGCGGCCCACGCCCCTCCATTCGCCAGCGCTGGAGGGTCTTGGGACTCATGCCCCAACGCGAGGCCAGATCGGCCTCACTCAGGACTTGTCGTGTGGGCATGGCTGGATCTAGGGCCGTGACGCTCAGAGGGTTGGGCGTCGATCGTGCTGGTGTTGTTAGCAGCATTGGGGGACTCCTTTCAGAGAGTTGAGGGACAACGCTGCTATTTCAAAAAATCAATAGGGAACTGATAAGGAACTGATCAAGGAACTTTGGCGAAATCTCCAGCTCCTTAATCCCAACAGCCCTCCCGGGCAGACTCCCCCTCCACCTTGTTGACAACACCCCGCTTTTCTAATATCTTTAAGATATCTAATTTCAAAGGAGCCAGAGATGAGAGCTGCAGCAGCACAGATCGCCTTCCGTTATCGCCCGCAAGACAGCGCAACTGGCGTGACCCGCACAACGACCAAACGTCTGGCTGATGTATTGGGTGTTGACGAAACGCAAGTGATTCACCTGGCGCTGCATGAGCTGGCCACCAAGTTTCTGCCTCAATACGAGGCAGATGCGGGAGCTTTGACCAAGGCCCAACTCAATCAGGTTAAAAAATCAGCCCCCAAGGCCAAAGGTGGCACTGTCCGCAGCAGCCTGTTTGAATTCGAAAACGCCTGATGCGCTGGTGGCCGGAACCCACAGCTGGCGAAATCGTCTGGTGCCATTTCCCTGGCAATATTCACCCAAAACCAAAGCCACCCCCCGGCCTCATTGTTTCGACCAAAGAAGACGAGGAAGGCATGATCTTCGTAAGCGCGGCATATGGGACCAGTCAGAAGACAGATCGGCTCTACGGCGGTGAGTTCAGGATCTCCAGGAGCGAGCACCCTGCTGCCTATGCCAGCGCCAATTTGAGCTACGACACCAAATTCGACCTGAAAAACGTTCTTGAGCTTCCGTTCAACGACGCCTACTTCTCGGTCCCACCGCATGCGCCATACGGCCAAATACCAAAACTCGGAACTCTGCATCCGAGTATGGTCCGGATTGCCGCTACCGCTTTTGCGGCAGCAAGCAAATAGAGGCAACCATGGCTATCACCGCTTGGCCTAGATAACGCAACTGATGCGTCGGTCGGGTTCGATTCCGCATTACACATTTGAACTGGTGATCATCGGTGTTGTCTCCTGATCAAACAAAGTGAATGAGACTCGAAGCGTTGATTTATTCGGGCTTAATCAGGTCTAAATTCGGGTTGTCGTGTAACAATCATCTACCCTCTATTCACGTCCTTTAAGATATTCCTGCTTGACGTTATTAACGCCATGCAGTAACATTCTTGTCATGGCCATTCATTCTTTTCGTTGTACCGACACCGAGACTCTTTACCAAGGAAAAAGAGTTGCTCGCTGGGTCAACATAGAAAGAGTGGCACTCAGAAAGCTCACCCAACTAGCCATTTCCAGTCGACTAGAGGATTTGCGAGTACCGCCTGGTAATCGACTAGAAGCGCTATCGGGTGATCGACTGGGGCAACACAGCATCCGCATCAACGATCAGTGGCGGGTCTGTTTTATTTGGAACGACGACGCTGCCCACGATGTGGAAATCGTCGACTATCACTGAAAAGGAGTCCTTCCATGGCTGCAATCGAACCTGTCTCTCCTGGCGAAATGCTTCAAGAGGAATTCCTCAAACCCTTGGGGCTCACCGCTTATCGTCTGGCCAAAGATATCGAAGTGCCTGTCACCCGCATTTACGATATCGTGGCTGGTAAGCGTGCTGTGACCGCTGAGACTGACTTGCTTCTTTGTCGTTATTTCGGTGTCAGCGATGGCTGGTGGCTTGCCCTTCAAGCTCATCATGACACTCAAATCGCTCGTCGTGAATTGGGAAAACGTTTGCAGAAAATACATCGCTGCAAACTCCTACCAGAAGCCGTTGCAAATTGATCAACTAGCTATTTCGGCCCAGGGATCGTCACTGCCCCCTGACTCATGAGCTAATTTACCTCCTATCGGGTGGGCAAATAGCATTACGACATTTGACATCAGTGATGTATGGGATGTAATTTCCTGGTTAAGGTATTTTTGTGGGGGTACAAAATCGAATATTTCATTTTTTTCATCATATGCACCCCCGGTTGTACCCCCGGCGTGCTCTTACTGTCAATGGATCCCCTTAGTCCTCCTTGTTAGCTAAGTAGTTGATTTTCATAAAAAAAGACCGCTAAGAAGTCATCCCTAGCGGTCCTTGTTTTTGCATATGGTGGTGCAGTGTGGACCCCGGTTCAAGTCCACACCAACGGTGCTTGCTATCTGGTTGCCAGTAATTGCGTATGCACTAAGCAACTACAAGTTACCGAGAAATCAGTTTGAGGGCTAAAAAGCCAGACTCAAATTGAATCAAACCAATGTGCAAATTCCTCAGACTCAGTAAAGAGTGGTCCTTTACTACCGTCAGCCAATTCTACTTGGAGCTTGTAACCGGCATTCAGAAGTCCCTGGCTATTGCTTTAAAAAATGGATCCCTGAGCCGTCTTCCCATGCGTTACACATTCCCAATCTACAGAAATAATTCCACTCATGATCGCTCCTAGTTACTTGATAGGAATAAAAATTTTTCTCACTTCTTGGGGCTCTTTTTGTCTACTTCCTTTTCAAAGGTACTCAAGATCTTTGATGAGATAAAAATTGGATTAACCGCATGGATAGCATGGGCAAAACTTTTCGCTTCGACACCCTCAAGGTGCCCTCCTTCAACAAGTAAAAGCATGATCTCTAGTCCCCAGACGACCTGAACGCCTTGAGTTGTACATGCCTGCCTTAAAGGTCCGTCATTTGATAGACAAGCCCAACCGTTGTCACGACCCAGGACCAAGCATAGCTTGTCCTCGTAGGACAACGGTCCGCCACGTTGTGAAGCCTCAGTCAATTGAGCAAGATTGCCCTCAACCACATTGACGCCCATTGCTTTGCATTGAGCCTCATCCAGTTGTTCGACTTCTGCCAACACATCAGCCGCCACATACACCGGCCCAATATGCTTAGCCACCCGCCCCAATATTGCAGGTGCCGCATCAGCATAGTCAATCAGTACATTTGCATCAGCTATAAACCAAGCTGATGATGGTTTCAGTTTGCCCACGATTCAGCTAAGTCTCGCATTTCGTTGAGCTTGATGCCAAGTATCTCGGCTCCCCGCGCAAGGGTGATATCTCCACCCTTAGTAGCTTGATGCACCAACCTCCACAAGCGTTCACCTTGAAAATCGTGCCTATCCATGCCAGCAGGCTCGGGACCAGCCTTGTGCAAATCCGACAAATCTCGGTATGCATCCATACTGACGCCTTCCGGTTCGTCCATTTTTAAGAGCACTTTACTGTTGATTTTTTTGTAGGCATTGGCAAAGTGAATCCATAGAGCTTTACGTTGATTAGGATCATCCATACCTTCACTCAGACGGAAAAGTACAATTCTCCAACTGACCCTAAACACGCGTTTTACTTTAAGTACTCGATCAAAAAGCGGCATGCCAACGGTATCGTTCCATTCACGACGAAATACTGCTTCAGGCATCAAAAAGTGCGATGCAAACGCATCAGCATCACGTTCCTGATCTTTGTCTTCAAGTTCTTCATCAACTTGATACGCCTGAAGGTGTAACAGCAAATGAGCCAATTCGTGCGCAGCACTGAAAATCCAATGTTCTACAGGCAACCGTTCCCAGGTGTTGACTACCACGGCTGGTCCACCATCCTCCTCCGATACAGATAGTCCTAGGAATGCATCAGTAGCGATATTGACAGATAGCACCTTGATGCCTTGACGTTCTAATAGGCCACAAATGTCATGCACTGGTTCATGTGCACCGAGACCAAAGTGGTCACGCATAGCAGCAGCAACCGCTGGAATACCCTTTTTTCGAACTCCAGCCGCCACGGCTCTCAACTCGTCAATATCTTTAAGACTTGGTGCGTGTAGCAGAGTTTCTAGCTCTGAAAAGTCACGTAACTTTTGTCCTACCTCTACCAAAACCTGCTCGCGCCGCTTTAAGCGCTTGAGCGAACGAAAGCGAACGCGCTTAAGGACAGGGGCTTCAACCAACAGATCAGGTATGCGAACGCCCAATGCCTTAGCCAGAGCGCGCAGAGTCTCAGCTCTTGGCTCCGACTGGCGCTTCTCTATGTTCAAGTAGGCAATGCGGCTGATACCCGCCGCCAGTGCTAGCTTATCTTGCGATAGCCCTTGTGCACGACGCAATTTCTGCAAATTGGTGCTCAGTATGTCTAGGCTCATTGTTAGTCTCCGTCAGTCCGGTATATTAACATACTTTCAATTATTGTTTTTTTGTAAACTTTGAAATAAAATAGCACCAGACAGCAAAAAGCCGAGGGGGCAACCTCGGCTCTATGCCCCGAACCTTCACCGGGCCGGGTAGGGACAGATCGTAGAACTGACCTCCAACCAGCGAAGTTTGCCACGATTTGGTCTAGTTTCATGTTCGCCCGGGATTTAATGCCTATGGCAGAAAGAAAATCGATCATTAAGATTGGTCGTAACGCAAAGACTGGGGAATTCACCTCGGTGAAACAAGCCCAGCAAAAGCCCTCTACTCACGTGGTTGAGACAATCCAGCGCCCAACGCAGGTGAAACCTGCAAACATGGGTACTGCGAAGAAAAAGTAAAGAGCGGGCAAATGCCCCGCTGCATCCCGGTGCTGCGGGCATTTTTATTAGGCGTGGAGTCAAATCGCTTGTCCAAGCTTTATCGACAGTCATCAAGGCCAATTGCTTATTTTTAAATCTTGGTGATTGCACTCTTGCTTCAGCAGCTGACCAGGATAAGTTCTCTCCTCATGACAAATATGAGAGCCAGTAAGCCTGGGAGAAATTTTTAGGCACAAAATGTCTTTTACTATTCATTTTTGAATTTCTCTCATTCCCCCGGTCTACACTAAACTAAATGCGACAACTACCCTGACACCGGGGGCACACATCCGGATCAGATATCCCCTTGACACTGTGGTTTTCTTTTGCCGATTCGGTCAGATTCAATCTGACAGCTCATAGCTCGTGCTGCGCCCGCCACCAGGCGATTTCTTGAGCACCCCCTGCTCTATCAACTGGGTGATATCGCGCAATGCGGAGTCGGGCGAGCATTTGGCAATGGCGGCCCATTTGCTGCTGGTAAGTTTGCCTTCGAAGCCATCGAGCAAATGGTTGATCAATTTCACCTGCCGCTCATTCAGTGGCGTGCCTGCCCACCTTTGCCAGAAGCGCGCCTTGACCAGCACCGCATCCAGTGTGGTTTGCGCACTGTCCAGAGCGCGCGCCAATGTTCCAAGGAACCACGACAGCCAACCGGTGACATCGAGCGTGCCTTTTTGTGTGCGTTCAAGCACCTCGTAGTAGTCCCGGCGGTCCCGTTGGATTTGTGCCGAAAGGCTGTAAAAACGCTGCGGACTGCCATCGGCGCGTGCAAGAAACAGGTCTCCCACCGCTCGGGCTATGCGACCGTTGCCATCGTCAAATGGGTGCATGGTCACGAACCACAGATGCGCCAAGCCCGCTTTGATGAGTAGCGGCTCGCCCGTTTCCTCATTGGCCCAGGAGAGAAAGCGCTCCATTTCGTCAGGCAAACCATTCGCTGGTGGTGCCTGAAAGTGGACCTTGCGCCGTCCGGCTGGGCCAGAGACAACTTGCATCGGCCCATCCGCATCATCACGCCACTGGCCGACCGTGATTTTGCTCATGCCGGAGTACCCGGTTGGAAACAGTGCTGCATGCCAACCGAACAGTCGATCGGAAGTCAGCGATTCGCTACTGCGTGTAGTGGCGTCAAGCACCATTTCAACCACGCCTTCGATGTGCCGATCCACAGGTGCAACTGCGCCAATGGCCACGCCCAGACGCCGTGCGATGGACGAACGCACAGACTCAACATTGAGCACTTCGCCTTCGATTTCACTGGTCTTGACCACATCTTCTGTCAGCGCAGCAAGGCTGGCTTGGTCGCGCAATGCCAGTCCTACGTCTGCCAAACGACCCAGCAATACACCTTGACAACGACTGACATGGGCCAACAAACCAGCCAGAATTGACAGGTCGTAGCGCCAATTGGGCCAGCTGTCGGCCTGCCAGATGTAGAGTTTTTCTCCGCTATTCATGCGACAATTAGACACCCAAATCTCTGCAAAAACAAGCCATTCACCGCATTTTTTACGGCAAATATCGAAATATTCACCGCAAGCAGTCTGCGATGCAAGATTAACCACTGAGTAAATTAACTCAGCAATGCACAAATGGGGAAATGACCAGCACCCGATTTGCCATTGACATCCTCACCGACCGGAAGGCGCGATGATTCCTCCTGCGAGACGCTCATGCCCGAGCGCGAGAATGTTTTTAGCGGCATTCACATCGCGGTCGT
This sequence comes from uncultured Burkholderiales bacterium, assembly GCA_903949285.1. Taxonomy (GTDB): domain Bacteria; phylum Pseudomonadota; class Gammaproteobacteria; order Burkholderiales; family Burkholderiaceae_C; genus Limnohabitans. Next base: position 5,898 of record CAJAYT010000047.1, on the reverse strand, counting down.
GGACCGTGTTGCAAGCATCGCAAACCCATTTTCTTATTCCAAGACCTGCTCTACCTTTCGGACTGTTGTGGCCGATGTGGCCACAGCACGAGCAAGTCTGGGTTGTATAGGCCTCATTGACCTCTTCAAAAACGATACCGGCCTGATGGCTCTTGTATTCCAACATCGTCTTCAGTGATGACCAGCCCGCATCGAGCGTGGACTTGGCCATCTTGGTTTTAACCAGCTTTGCGCTGGCCACGTCCCCCACAAAAATAGCCGCATGACTCTTGACCAGCTGCGTGCTGAATTTGTGGTGCATGTCTTTGCGTTGATTCCCAATCTTGGCGTGGATTGCACGCACCCGCTTCTTTTTCTTGGCTCGTTGTGCGATGCCAAGTTTTGCTTCAAGTCCTCGGTAGAAGCGACCCACAATCTTCTGACCCTCTGATGTGGTCGCGCAGGTCTTTAACCCTAAGTCAATGGCGACTGATGAACTCACAGGCAGTTGAGGGCCACAAAGCTCTGGCACCTCAACCACGACGTTGAAATACCAACGACCGCGGGAGTCTTCGTTGAAGCTCGCCGTGCGGAACTTGTAGGCGCTAAGGCCGTAGCTGTCCCAGATGCTGAAGTAGTGGCCATGGTGGTAGATTTGACCATTCTTGTACGAAGCAGCAGCGGTGTTGATTGGAATCCAACCTAACGAGCGTTTAGGAGACTTTGGGTTGGAGACGCGCCAATTGAGTTTGCGTTTTTTGAATTGAATACGAAGCGTCACATACTCTTTGGCGATGCACTGAACCGTGTGCGAGTGAAGGCCCAACTCTTTTGAGGCGCCGGTGGTGTACGCGTGAATGTCAAAGGCAGAGAGGAATTTCTGGCGTTCTCGGATGGAGCGCTCAGAGAGTTCGTTGATGTAGTTCCAGACCAAATTCACCGAATAAGCCATCTCACCCAACAAAGCCGCATGCTTGTCTTTGATTCGTATTTTGAGTGTTTTGGAGATAGCCGGCATAGCTGTTATTATATCCAGTTGCTACGATGAATGCAACAAATACAAATTAGCATGAAGAAACGCTATACCTCGACCTGAAGGACGAGGTTTGCGCTTAAATCTTGATCAACGGAGACCAAAATGAACGATCAAAGTCACAGCGTCACCATGGAGGACAAGCAGCGTTATGTGGCGTTGGACCTTGAATACAACCAGCCCAGCGGAACCATCATCCAAGTCGGCGTTGCCATCGGTAGCGCTTCGCAAAACCAGCAACAGTACATTGTTCGGCGTTGGGATCTGCAAGTGGATGAGCCAATCAGCGAATTCATTACACAGCTCACGGGCATCACCAATGAAGACTGCAGTGCAGGCGTGCCCCTCGCGCAATGTGCGCAAGAGCTTGGAGATCTACTGCGTGAGCAAGAGGTATTCGTCAATCCTGTCACTTGGGGTGGAGGAGACTCGGCCGACCTGCTGCGGACATTTGCACACGCGCAGATCGAGTTTCATCATTTCGGCCGTCGCTGGATTGATGTAAAGACTTGGACCACTTTGCTGTCATTGGCTCGAACGCGCACTGCCACAATTCAGCATGGCGGCTTGTCCAAGGCCATGGCGCGCTACAAGCTGCAATTCGCAGGCAAAGCCCATCGCGCTGATGTCGATGCGTTTAATACGCTGCGACTGTTTTTTGCCATCCTAGATCGCCAGCGCACCCTTGAAGGATGCGTCTCACAGATTAAAAACCTTTGACGAACAAAGCGGCTTCATCCTCAAGACCAAATATCACCACGAAATGACACTCAAAACTCCACCACCTTGAGTGATAGTCCGGTTAGCATTTGCATACATCGACACCCGTTGCTCCGCAGATTGCTGCCGACTAAAATCAACCCCCGAGCTATAGAAGTATTCAGGAAGCCCATCAGCTCACCCCTCCGATACTAAAGACACGATCGCATCGATCTGATCAGATGCAAGGCTGGAGAACATAATCAAGGAATGGATCTTCAAACGACTCTCCAAGTTCTCGCCGATCTGCACCTGCAATTTGGCCTCATTGATGTTTCCGCGCATCGCGAACGCTTTCTAGTTGCTGGCTGGATTGCCAACGATGAAGACAACTATCAGGATCCACGCGACCCAATCGCGGAAATTAAATCCTCAGAAGTCGACTCCTCCGAATCGGTAGTGAAGCTCTGCACCGAACGAAACAATCCCCTCCTGATGAGCGAGCCTGTGCGGCTCGAGTTCCTCGCATTCAATAAATGGATTTTCACGCGATCAGACGCAGATCCCTATCCATCAACACCACATGGACACCTGCAAAATCCCGATAGAGCTTGGCCAAAGCTCAATCCCTATAAAGGCAGAGTGTTCAAGGCTAAGCATCAGGAAGAGCCAACGCAACGATTGTCAAAGAAGCAATATGTGTTTGCTGGACGCGTACGTTTGGAACAACGTCAAATACAGCAGACAAATCTTTTCGGGAGGCCTCAACGACCTTGCGAAGGGCTTTAGGTGTGGCCAATTTCATGGCGCGGTCTTCAATCCGAGCTCGGCGTTGTGGCGCCAATGTCGCAATGATGTCATCGAGTTTTTTTGCCATAGTTGAAGTCCTCAGGAAATCATGAGCAGAGCTTTCATCTTGGCCCTGACGTGCAACATCACATCCGCCGGTACAACGGCCTTTTTCTTCGCCTTACGCACTTTCCAATTCAAGGACTTGACTTGATCTGACAACACGGCGCAGTCAACACCGTCGACTTGGGTCACCACTTCAAACGGGTGACCTTTGATTTTGGTGGTCATGGGACAGCAAACCATCAGGCCCGTTTTACCGTTGTAACTGGCCGGACTGATCACCAACGCAGGGCGATGGACTACTTGCTCAAGCCCCGCTTGGGGATCAAACTCCAACCAGACCACTTCACTGGCATCGGGAACGTAGCCGCGTGTGGCCATTACAAAGCCTCTTTGCCAACCGGCTTGCCAAAGCTGAATTCGCTGTGCGCGTTACCCGACGTGATGCCCGCCAGCAGGTTATCTAAGCTGTAAGTCACATTTTCTGAGGGCTGGATCACAATGCGCCCGCGTGAAACGACCAGCTCAACTTTTTGCTCGAGAGCGTAACCAGCGGCCTTCAATGCCGCGCTGGGAAGGCGCAGTGCTGGACTATTACCCCACTTACGGATGACGGCTTCCATAAAAATTCTCCTTGAATGTATCTACATTGTAGACACTTTCTTTCCATGAATCAACCCAAGCAGGGGGCTGCCATGTTCTACATCCTTGAGATCCTGAGGTGATGCGGGCTATGAGCGCCATTCCGACCGATTTACCGGAGCCAACACCGCCACCCCAGCGCTGTGCGGTCTACACGCGGATGTCTTTTGACGGCTAAGAAGAAGACAAGTTCGACTCCATCAATGCGCAGTTCATGGCTTGCCATGACTTCATTGCCAGCCAAATTGGTCGGGGCTGGGCGCCAGTCGATCGGATCTATGAAGACCGCGGGTACTCCGGCGGTAACACTCGCCGACCGGGCTTGCAGCAATTGCTCTCGGACATTGAGTCAAACCTGATCGATGTGGTCCTTGTGTACCGCCTTGATCGACTCTCGCGTCACACGCCTGACTTGAGCCGTCTGATGGTGAACTTTGCGCGCCACGGCGTTGCGCTAGGCTCTGTGACCCAACCGATCAATACGGCTGAGCCGCAAGGAAGATTAGCGCTGCACTTGCTGACATCTTTTGCTCAGTTCGAACGTGAGCAGGCAGCTGAGCGCAACAAATACAAGTACACTGCCGCCCGCGCCCAAGGCCTCTGGCAAGGCAGCGCATCCCCCATTGGGATAATCACTTGAACAACATCCCCTTCTTGTTCACGCCAGTGAGGCCCAGACAGTTCGTAGTATTTTTGAGCGCTTTGTGGCGCAGCCCTCGGTAACCGATCTGGTCAAAGACCTGCGTGACCAGGAGGTAAAAACCAAGGCATGGAAAACCAAAACAGGTCAGATCAAAGGTGGGCGCGAGTTCGACAAAAATGCCCTGTACAAACTGCTTAACAACCGGATGTATCTCGGTGAGATCTTCTATGACGGGCGGTGGCACCCTAGCATCCACGTAGCCATCATCGACCAGCCACTTTGGGACAGCGTCCATGATGTGCTTCTCGTTGAATGGGATGTCCTGCCACGAACTGAACACCATATCCATGAGTTCGGCATAACCGGCCACCTCCTGTTCGTCGCGCGTGTCGAAGGATTTGATGGCCAGGTTGGAGCAGACGCTCCACCTCGCGGTCAGTTAGCTTGCTGCCCTCGATGCGGGTGGACGAGCCGATGCTTTCGATGGTCGCCACGCGCCGCAACGCCGAAAGACGCTCGGGCGCAAGTGTTCCCAAGGCCCGCCATGCGCCCTTGAATTCATCGATCCGGGCAATCAGGCTCAGGATCTCAGGTGTGATTTGAAGGGAGTCTGAACGCAACATGCGCTCAACATTACACCCATTAACGCCCATTTAAAGGATACTCACCACAAGAATGGATGGAAATGGGTGTTTTTTTGGTTTGCCTCGGATAAAGCTCGAAGGAACTGCAGCATTACGCGCAGAACCGATCAACAGGCGATCATCAATCGAGGCACCAGGGTTTTGCGCCTGACGCACTGTCTTGAGAAACTCACCAACGCTTTTAAAGCCATGCTTTGGATCAGAGGCAGCGTTGTCCACCACAGTGATGACTGAAGCATTGGGCAAATGTGCCGTATGCACCATGTGCGCTTCTTCAGCGATCAGTGCAGCTTCACGATCTATCGCGGCAGATGTTGCCTCAATCTTAGATTTCAGGGCTTCAAAAACACTGACCTCTTCTTCGTTCATTTCACGCTGCTCAGCAGCAGCAATGTCGGTCACGGCACGTGTGTCCTTGACCAGGGTTGCTTTACGAGCCTTAAGCTCACGCAATTGCTTACTCATTGGTATTTCTCCAGAAATGAAAAAACCGCCTGATCCAAATGACTCAAGGCGGTGGCGGTGGAACGCAACCAACTGGTCGCGCAATAAAAAAGGACCTAAACGGAGGCCCTAGACTAGAGATTGACGGTTACTAACATATTTGTTAGTATTCGGTCATGGATTTCGAGATCAAGTACTACAGTGAAAGCGTTCAGGCTCAGATACTGGAGTTGCCAGCCACCTTGGCCGCCCGCTACATCGTGCTGACTCGACGGATGCTTGCGATTGGCCCAAACCTCGGTGAACCTCACACCAAGGCAATGGGGAGCGGTTTGTTTGAGTTGCGACTCAAGGGTGCAGAGGGAATTGCCCGGGTTTTTTATTGCACGTTGATTGGCAAACGCATCGTGATGTTGCACAGCTTTGTCAAAAAGTCACAGCGCACGCCAAAGCAAGAATTGGACTTAGCGCAAAGCCGAATGAAGGAGATCAAAAATGAAGACGCATGACCAACTTATCAAAGCAATGATGAAGCGCCCTGGTGTCAAAGCCGAGGTTGATCGCATCGAGCGCGAAGAGGCACTATTGCTCGATACTCTTCTCAAAGCTCGATATGAAGCCGGACTGACTCAGGCTGATGTTGCTCAACGCATGGGCACACTTGCTCCTGCAATTGCTCGATTTGAAAGGTCTTTGGCTACCGGCAAGCATTCACCTTCAATTGCTACTGTACGCAAATATGCAAAAGCTTGCGGCAAAAACCTCATCCTGCAAGTCGCCTAATCACATCAACGCCAGTGCATCACGCGCTTGTTTCAGGCGTAACCTCTAAGTAAAGACCAGAAGAGCAGTTCAAACGGATTCGTTTTTTATCAGCTGGACAGACAGCATTCTTACAGTCAATTTCGGTAAGCATATTAATTGCCTCATGTATTAAAGGGGGAGAAGCAACTAAAACAGGG
>CAJAYT010000046.1 GCA_903949285.1 uncultured Burkholderiales bacterium | reverse complement strand
CAATGCCGCAACCCACATTAGTGTCCTAAACGTAGCACGGTCGGTGATATAAGCAAAGACATAAAGAAGGCGAAAGCCAATAAACAACAAACAAAGACCGGCCAGTAGATCTAACTCGGCCTGTGCACCAAGAGCGCAGATCACACTGACGGCAAACAAAGGAAAGGCCTCAAAGCTATTAGCCTGAGCGGCATTTGCTCTAGCTCTAAATCCTGTTTGTACAGATAACCAATTACGCGGATTGTGATTGTCAAAATCTTTAAATCCCCATTTGGCAATGGCAGTACAAAGTATAGGCATCAAGCCGGCAATGAGTAGACAAATATAGGTTATTTTCACTTTTAACGATCTCCTTAAAATAATATGGATATGATAGAGTTCAGCTTGTTTGCAGACACGAGAGGGGGTGCCCCCTATTTTCAGTAATGCTTATTCCTTTGAGGATTTGTCATGTTCAAGATTGTAGTTTTTGATGCTTATGGCACGCTCTTTGACGTTTACTCTGTTTCCAAAATGGCCGAGAATTTGTTTCCAGGCCACGGTCAGGAACTCTCACTCATGTGGAGAGATAAGCAAATTGAGTACTCAAGACTCATCTCCATGAGTGACCCCCACAATCCTAACGGCAGCAGGCATTATCAGTCCTTTTGGGACATCACCCGTTTGGCGCTCAATTACTCCTGCCAACGCTTAAAGCTCGAACTGACCTCGCACGCCCAAAAAGAGTTGTTGGACCAATACGCAGAGCTTAAAGCATTTCCCGAGAATTTAGGGGTACTACATGATCTGCAAAAGAGGGGCTATAAGTCAGCGATCCTGTCTAACGGAAGTCCCGAAATGTTAGCAACTGCTGTCAGAAGCGCGGGGATGACTACGCTAATAGATAAGGTAATTTCGGTGGACTCGGTCAGACAGTTTAAAACCTCGCCAGAGAGTTACGGTCTGGTGTTGCAAAATTATGCAGTCGACAAGCGTGAAGTACTTTTTGTATCTAGTAACTCTTGGGACGCTTTAGGAGCAACTTGGTTTGGATTTAGAAGCTTTTGGATAAACCGCCAAGACCTGCCTTTTGAGACACTTGGACCCAAGCCATCGCACACGGGGCGCTCATTAGAGGATGTGCTCTCCTTAGTCAAAGGGTGAGCCCAAGACCCCAAGACCCCAAGACCCCAAGAACATACGGGCGCTACAGAAGCTTTGCAGCTGTGTGCCCCAGAGCCCACTCCGTGCCCAGAGCAATCTCAGCTAGCCGAGCGTCATGCCCTGCACTAGCAGATAGCATCAATCCCATCGGTAACTCGTCTTCAATCTGCATGGGCAAAGAGAATGCACAACCATCAAGGAAGTTGATCGCAAATGTGTTCCGCAGTAAGAGTCGGTTGACCCTAAAAAACTCTTCATCCGAATCCATTAAAGGCTGCGTCTTAGGGGCTTGCATCGGGACAGTTGGACTGATCAGTGCGTCAAAGGGGGCCAGCGCGCGAGAAGTTCTTTTGATCCAGTCTTGTCTGTTGTCCAGTAATTTGATGTAATCAGCCGCAGAAACCCCTTTACCAAGCATCATGCGCTGGAGCACGCGGTGATCCATTTGCTGGGATGCATGGTCTACAAACTCTTTACACGCCGCATAGGACTCAATCGGAGAGAGTCCACCAGGCGCATTGATTTGAGCAATTTCACTTAACTCGCTCAGTTCAATCTCAGTAATCACTGCACCCTTGCCTGACAAAAGACTCAAGGTCCGCTCAAAAGCCTTAGCAACCGCAGGCTCTAAATCATCTTGCATCATGGTTTTAGAGATTGCAAACCTTGCACCCTTTAAGTCTCTGGCTTTAACGTCAAGTCGAGCTCCCGACAATACGGCGTCTATGCTTAAACAGTCGCTCACACTTCTGGTCATAGCGCACACTGTATCCAAGGACCTAGACAACTCAACGGCCCCTTGGGTTGGTACTCTGTTCATCGTGCTTTTAAAGCCGACAAGACCGCAAAGAGCGGCTGGAATTCGGATGGATCCACCCGTATCGGAGCCAATAGCGGCAACACTTAAACCCAGTGCCACGCTCACAGCAGCCCCCGAACTAGAGCCCCCTGGAATACGGTGATTAAAGGGATCACACGGATTTTGAGGGGTTCCCAAATGCGGATTAATTCCAACCCCCGAAAACGCAAACTCACTCATGTTGGTCTTACCCACAATCGCCATCCCAGACTCTCTTATGCGCTTGACGATCAACGCATCAGAGTTTGCAGGTTTGCATCCCCTTCGCACCAAGGAGCCTGAGGTCGTCACTTCTCCACTCACGTCGTACAAATCTTTAATCGAAATGGGCAGGCCAGCAAGGTACGGTAACGTAACGCCTGCCTTTAATTGGGCGTCTGCGTGGTGCGCAACGGCGAGAGCGGATTGGCGGTAAGTTTTAGTAAAAACGTGCGCAGCATTCTCTTTTTGAGCACCTTGCAAGCACTGCTCAATCAAAGCAGAATAGCTGAACTCTCCTGCATGGATTTTATTGATAAGTTGATCTATGCTTACCCCGTGTGGGGGTTGGTTGTGATTATTCATTGTCAAATTTTAGGTATATGTGATTGATACGAGAAGCTAGCTCAAAATCTTTCTCACTCAATCCGCCCACATCGTGAGTGCTTAACTTAATCGTCACTTTGTTGTAAACGTTCATCCACTCAGGATGATGATTTAATTGCTCGGCCACAAGCGCAACGCTGGTCATGAATCCAAAAGCCTCTGCAAAATCTTTAAATATAAAACTGCGCGTGATGTGATCGGGCTCTTGAGCGAAAGACCAAGTGGGTAATGCACTTAAATGTTTCTTAAAAATCGCCTCGGTTGAATTTAATTTGATCATGGTGAGTAGCCGTACAGCTAATCCGATTAAAACGGCAGTTTAAATCATATTTTCACGAAAGATTCTAGAATGCGTTTACAGTATATTAAAAAGGACGGGCCCCCGCTCTTATTACGCACAATGGCAATCGATCAAAGCTCCACCAGCGCAACTGCGCACCCCGCACTCACACTTTATTATGATGGGAACTGCCCTCTATGCAAGGCTGAAATGATATATCTGAGCGCAAGGGACACAGCGGGAAGACTAGGATTCAAGGATGTACGCCAAACACAGGCACTTGACTCGTTAAGCGGCGTGTCTTGCGAGAGCGCACTGGCCAACATACACGCCGTAACGCCGGATGGACAAAGACTCATTGGTGTCCAAGCGTTTCAGGTAGCTTACGCACTCGTAGGTCTAAAGCGGCTGTCTTGGTTCCTAAGCATTAGAGCGCTTCAACCCGCCTTTCGTCTGGGCTACAGACTTTTTGCAACCCACCGTTACGCCCTCTCCAATGTGTTTGGTGGACTGGCGATGAGAGTCGTCAAAATGATTACAAAGAGAGATCGTCTTTAGCGATATTAATCACCTGTTTTGTATTACCACCCCCGCAGGACTGGACCAAAAAACAGATTTAATTCCTACGCACCCTTAGGCAATTTTAAGCTTTTGCAGATACGTTCAACATGATTTTGCCAATATGCTGGGATGACTCCATAAGTGCGTGAGCTTGGGAGGCTTCACTTAAGTCAAATACTTTGTAAATGACAGGCGCAACAGCCTTAGATTCCAACAGAGGCCAAACACGCTCTTTGAGTTCGTTGGCAATTTGTGCTTTGTCCTGGGATGAACGAGGACGCAGTGTGGAACCTGTGTATGTTAAACGCTTAGACATGAGTTGAAGCCAGTCCACCTCCACTTTGGAGGGTTGAAGGAAGGCAATTTGTACCAACCGTCCGTCAAGCGCTAATGATTTGATATTGCGCTGTATATAACTTCCACCGACCATATCCAAAATCAAATTCACCCCCGCTTTTTGGGTGTTCTGCGCAACTTCTTCAACAAAGTCTTTTGTCTTGTAATTGATGGCGACATCCGCCCCGACCTTCAGGCACGCGCTGACTTTGTCCTCACTGCCGACGGTACAAAATACCTTGGCTCCAAAAGCTTTCGCAAGTTGAATCGCAGTCAGACCTATCCCAGAGGACCCCCCGTGAACTAGAAAATTCTCGCCAGCACTTAAGCGTCCGCGCTGAAAAACGTTGGTCCAAACGGTGAAATAATTCTCCGGCAACGCAGCTGCCTCTAGCATCGATAGCCCCTTGGGTACTGGGAGTACTTGTCCACTGGGAACGCTCACAAACTCTGCGTAACCGCCCCCGTTACAAAGCGCACAAACCAGGTCTCCGACCCTGAAATTCGCAACACCCGCACCCAACTCTACGACCTCCCCAGAGACCTCAAGACCCATAATTTTGGAGGCGTCCGCAGGAGGCGGATATTTTCCCAATCGCTGGGACACGTCGGGTCGGTTGACGCCGGCATAAACCACCTTGATCAGCACCTCACCGGCTTTGACCAAAGGCACTGGACCTCGCGCGCTAACCAAAACCTCAGGTCCACCACCCAGACCGTGATCCATGTATTGCATTTCAGTTGTCATTTGTAAAACCAGTAAAAAAAATAATTAGCATTTGCAAAAATCTGCAAAACAGTCAAAATTTTTAAAAACTCGTTGAATTAAGCTTCAACGCATAAAGTTCTCCACATAGTCAGCCCCAAGTCCAACACTCTCAAAATGAGCCCGGTACTTCTCTATCCTAGAGAAAACGTCATCATACCCGAGTGAGTTGCCTTGGGGGTCCACATACATTAAAGACCCGTGCACCGTAAACAGAGTCACCATATCCTTGCAATCATCAGGAACGATTAGGGTATGCGTCTCCCCTGGTGGCTCAAACACATAACTACCCTCCTCTGCCACCCAGTCATGCTCTAGGTAGAGCCATTTGCCCTTGATGACGTAGGCATGAACTTGACCGGAGTGGCGGTGACGTTGTAACAAACCAGATCGCGTTACCCGCAGTAAATGTACATAGTACCCACCCGTCACGTTCAGATGGATGGGGCGAGAGGTGATACCAGGAGCTATGGCAGCCCACATTTTGGGGTCATCGGTCATTAAGTCTTTCACAACCATATCCGGCCTCATGCCCCAAGGTTGGGGCTTTTGATAGGGAATCCGGTCCTCTGAAGGAGCGGTTAAGACGTTCGTGTTTAAAGGTTTATTCAATTTACATCCTCAATCAAAATACCTTGCGGTATCCAATCGTAAATCCACCTGGCAAGACACTTGCCGTCCAAGACTCCGTCAAATTGTGAGCGTGCAGGCCAGAGAACACCCCCAGCGCAGCGCCGCCCAGAACATCGGACTGCCAGTGGGCCTGAGATTTAAGTCGGGCCAAGCCGTCATACATAGGAAGGAGTGCGAGCAACCAGACCTCTGGGTTTTGTTGACCGTATTCGGCAATAAACGGTGTGACAACGGAGGTGATGTGGGTCACCTCCCCGCTTGGGAAGCTTGCATTACCCGAATGTTGGAACCAATTGTTGGGGTTGTTTCCGTCTATGGGGCGTTGACGTCTGAAGACGTCTTTTAAAACCGTCGCAGAGACGTCCCCCATCACCATGGAATCAATCGACTTCCAATAAGTCTGCCCAAGTCGGGTATCACTGCCCTCCCATAAGGCGCCGCCAATCACCAGCGCAGCAGATCCGAACTCTAGACCGGTCTGGTACTTTCTTGCCCATACACCCGATTGATCAAGAGGCACCTCATGATCCATCCCCAGCAAGCCAGCTCCGCCCCAAGCAGTGGTTGTTAGCGCGCACGCGCTCAGCAGTAATAACTTCAGCGCGGTTTTAATTGATTTTGATAGCATTTTGAAAGCAAATGGATTACAAAGAAATTACAGATTAGGGTGAGAAGTGGTGTAGGTCAGCTTAGGCTCTAAAGTCTCAAGAGATCTGGGGGTTTAATCCCCCGTTGCCTTCAGCCCTACATGCCAAAGTGGTCAAGACCTTTGGCTTGCTGGTAAGACCTGAGCCATCCCAGGCCCGCTGAGGTCCCGCCCTTTTCTGCGCCTCTTAAGGGGTTGTATTCACACCCTATCCACCCCTTCCAAGAAGCGGCCTCACTGACCTCATCAATGAGATCGAAGAGATAGGGATAATTCAACTCACCCGTATCTGGCTCATGACGCTTGGGTACCCCCGCTATTTGAAAATGTCCGACTCGCCCGCTTGGCAAGTACTCTTTAATTTTAGTTGCCAAGTCACCTTCCACGTTTTGAGCGTGAAACAAATCCATTTGAACCTTCAGATTCTTGCATCCAAGTTCTTGGATGATTTGGTGCGCGTCGGCCTGTTTGTTCAAAAAGAAGTAGGGTATATCGCGTGTATTGATAGGCTCTATTAAAACGTCTCGCCCAACCTTTGACGCCTGTTCGCAGGCCCAGGATAAATTCTCTAAATAACACTCTCGCATGTGTTTGATGGAGTGCACAGCGTCGCTGCTCGTTTGCAAGGGCAAAGAGAGCTCAGAAGGTCTTTTTAAACTCTGCCTGTCCGGCTCAGGAATCAATCCTGCCATAACGTGAATCCTGGGACACTCCAAGACTTGGGCATATTCAAGCGCCAGCATAAAGCCTTGCTTGAATTCTTCCCTGTAGGGGGGCAATGAGCTCAGTCCTCTTTGCCCACTGCTCCAAGCTTGTTCAATCGACTCTGGCGTAACCCCTCCTGGCGGGGCGTTCATCAGCACCTGTGTTAAACCATTTGCTTTTAAACGCTGAGCCAACTCACTCGCAGGCCACGCATAGGGGAACAAATACTCAACCGCTTTAAAGCCGTCTTGAGCAGCCAACTCAAATCGGTCCAAAAAAGGAGCCTCTGTGTACATCATGGACAAATTCGCAGCAAAATTAGGCATTCATTTCTCTCAAAATTATTAATCGACTTATGACTCTCATACCGCTAACACACTAAACAAGCTACCAAACGGCTTTAAAAACGTCCCTCAGTTCTTGAATTTGAGCGTTGTTTAAACAAGAACTATGGGGCTGCGTTAAGAAAGTGAGTTTGGCCGATTCCTCCAACTCCTCTAGTGCTGCCATGGCTTGGGCGGGGGTGTCGTGCCAGACCAAGGGGCCTAAGGCGCTCAGCATCACCGAGCGAATGGGAGTACCACGTGTTGCATAGTGCTCAATCGCTTGGCTCACCAAAGGCGGGACATTAGAGTCTCCAGGGCGTTTGTAAGGGATCAACGGCACATGCCCTACTTTCATCACAAAGTACGGCGTGATGGGCGCTAATAGCTCCTTATAAACTTGGTTAGGACCAGCCGCTTGTACGTCCAATGATGTCCCCGGCGACAAGTGCACAGTCAAAGCAACACAATAAGTGCTGTGTGTGTGGATAACGCAAGAAGTGCTTGGATAGCTCTTCAAGGATGCATTAACGATCGCTTGATGTAGCCCCAGTGTTTTGCTGGGCCTGTCCCCGCTAATATGGTTCCCGTTATTATCCACTTTACTAATTCGATTGGGATCCAAAAAACCCAACACCGCGTCTGTGGGTGTGATCAAAAATCCGTCCTCTATTTTGACGCTTATATTGCCTGCACTAGAGTGCACCAAACCCCGCTCAAAGAGACTTCGTCCAACGCGGCATATCTCCAGTCTAGCTAATTTCTCATCCATAGAATTCATTAAACAGTTTGCTGATCAAGCGCTGACCAAGCGTAGCTGAAGAAGTCTTCACGACCAAAATTTCCAGACTTCAGGGCCAAATGCAAACTGCGCGGAGTTTTTGCAAAGCACCAAGGAACGCCGGGATCTATTTGAGGCCCAATTTGTAACTGAGTGATTTTGAGAGACTGAACGCAGACCCCGGAGGTCTCCCCCCCAGCGACCAAGAGTTGACCAACGCCCATCTGAATCAATGCACGCGCAAGCTCACCCATGGCTTTCTCCACAAGCTCTCCGGCTTGTCCAACACTCAACTCCTTTTGAACGGTTCTGACCTGTTCGGGCGCGGAGGTTGAATAAATCAAAATGGGACCAGCGCTTTTGGTAAATTCGGAACGCGCCCATTGCACCGCTTTATCTACATAACTCCAATCCCTGGATAACTCCATAGGATCGAGTGCAAAGCAGGGGTGCCCTTGTTTCTTAAAGTGCTCGACTTGTTTAAGAGTCATCTCAGAGCAACTCCCCGACAATATGGCTCTGTGACCAGAAGGATTTGGCAAATGGGTTTGTGAAAGACTCGGTTTAAGACCAAAGTTTTGAGGCAGCCCAATCGCCAAGCCAGACCCTGCAGTGACGAGGGGTAAGTCTTTAACGGCCAAACCCAACTCCACTAAATCAGAGTTGCTGAGTGCGTCAACCACCGCTGCCCTAATACCTTGGCGCGTCAACTCAGTGATACGTTCTTTAATGGCTACATACCCCTTTGAGACGACCTTATAGTCAATAAGTCCAACTGGATCTGGGTACTGCGCTTGCATGAGTCTGACCAAGTTAGAGTCGCTCATCGGAGTCAGGGGATGGTTGCGCATTGATGAGTCAGACAAGAGGACATCACCTACGAACAAATGCCCTTTAAAAATCGTGCGCCCATTGTCTGGAAATGCAGGAGTCACAACTGTAAAAGAAGCAGACATTGCCTGCATAAGGGCTTTCGTGACAGGTCCGATATTACCCTTCTCGGTGCTGTCAAAAGTAGAGCAGTATTTAAAGTAAATCTGATGTGCCCCAAATTTTTTCAGCCAAGCAAGCGCCCCAAGGGATTGCTCAATTGCCACCTCAGGTGCGATCGTTCTGGACTTCAGTGCAATCACCACTGCATCGACATCACTTTCTAGATCTTCCTCGGGTACACCAACTGTTTGGATAACGCGCATGCCGGCGCGAACCAAATTATTGGCCAGATCCGTGGCACCCGTGAAATCATCTGCTATACAGCCCAGCAAAATTGGTTTCATGTTTTATTCTTTTTGAAAAATCAGAGTTGGACAGAGATATAGGGCCTGGCTTTAATCTAGGCTTTAATCTAGGCTTTGTCTTTTGGTTGGGGCAACTCAATTCCCGGAAATATTTTTATAACCGCACTGTCATCCTCTTTCGCAAATCCAGCGGTCGAAGCTTGCATGAACATTTGATGGGCTGTACTCGACAAAGGCAAAGGGAATTTAGTGGTCCTTGCCATGTCTAGCACCAGACCCAAATCTTTTACAAAAATATCAACCGCAGACAAAGGTGTGTAATCGCTTGCGAGTACATGGGGCATACGGTTCTCGAACATCCAACTATTTCCCGCACTATTTGTGATCACCTCGTAAAGCGAGTTAGGATCCACCCCCTCTCGAATACCAAGGGCCATCGCCTCCGCTGCAGCGGCTATGTGCACACCTGCCAGGAGTTGATTAATCACTTTTACTTTACTCCCCGCACCCGCTTTGTCTCCCAAGCGGTAAACCTTCGCAGCCATAGCGTTCAGCACATCATTGCACAACTCATAAGCCCCAGCACTTCCAGCGGTCATCATTGTTATTTGACCTAAGTTAGCTTTTGCGGCCCCACCTGAGATGGGAGCGTCCAAATAAAGAATTCCCATCTCAGCAAGTCTTTGCTCAAGCGCAACTGACCAAGCGGGGGTAACGGTTGAGCACATCACAAAGACACTCCCCTTTTGGAGGGACTGGGCTGCGCCCTGCGCACCAAAGAGAACTTGTTCAGTTTGGTCCGCGTTCACAACAACGCTGATGACGACATTACAGTGCTTGGCTAAATCTTGAGGAGTTTGATGAGCAACACCGCCATTTTCTGCAAACGCCTTTGCAGCCTCAAGTCTCACATCGCAAACATGGACCTCAAATCCGCCTCTCCTCAAGGACTCAGCCATTCCGCGCCCCATTGCGCCCAGTCCTATCAGACCCACGACAGTTTTGTGAGAGTTTTGCATGTAACCAATTCCTTTATTTGTTCAACAATACCAATTATTTCGGTGTTTTTCCGTGAATGACAGCAGAGCGAAGAAAATCAAAATCAACGCCCTGATCGGCTTGGGTGACGGATTGTAAAAATAGCTTCTTGTAACCGCGCTCAGCTTGGGGTTCGTGCACTGGATGATCCATAGCGCGTTTTTTTAATTCCTCATCGCTGATGAGTAAACTGATCTCTCTGTTTTTCACACTCAGTCTAATTCGGTCACCACTTCTTACGTGAGCAAGTGGACCACCGACAGCAGACTCAGGTGTAACGTGTAAGACAATGGTGCCAAAGGCTGTGCCACTCATCCGTCCGTCTGAAATACGGACCATGTCTTTGACGCCCATACGCGCTAATTTTTGGGGTATCGGGAGATATCCGGCCTCAGGCATCCCAGGTGCGCCTTTGGGTCCGATATTCTTTAAGACGAGCACATCCGAGGGTGTTACGTCTAAATCCTCACTATCAATGCGAGTGGCCATGTCTTGCATATTCTCAAACACCACTGCCCGCCCCTCATGCTCCATAAGTTCTGGGTTTGCAGCGGACTGTTTAATGACCGCACCTCCTGGTGCTAAGTTACCCTTTAGCACCGCGATAGCACCTTGAGGGTAAATGGGATTTGCAAAACTGCGAATCACATCTTGGGTAAAACCAGGCCCGTTAAGTTCAATTTGTTCACCCAAAGTGCGCCCCATCACGGTCATCGCATCGAGCTTTAACAAAGGCTTTAGCTCTCTTAGCAACGTAGCCATACCCCCCGCTCGGTGAAAATCCTCCATATAGTGAGACCCAGAGGGCTTGAGATCTAGGAGCACAGGGGTTTCACGCCCCATTTTGTCCAGCGCTTGCATATCGATCTCTAACCCTACACGCCCAGCAATCGCTGCTAAGTGGACGATGCCGTTGGTTGACCCACCAATGGCCAGCAAGACTCTTATGGCATTTTCAAGTGAATCCGCGTTGATGATTTTGTCGATCGTTAATTGGTTTTGAGCAATTTTTACGGCCTGAGCACCCGTCTCCTCAGCAACACGAATCCTGTCCGCTGTTACGGCGGGGGGCGAGGCGCCGCCGGGAACGGTCATACCTAGGGCCTCTGCAACACAAGCCATGGTACTGGCAGTTCCCATCACTGAGCAGGTACCAACACTTGCAACCAGTTGGTTGTTGACCAGTGATATTTCTTGCTCGTCAATCTCCCCTGCCCTGAACTTACCCCAATACCTCCTGCAGTCCGTACACGCCCCGACTCTCTCATTTTGGTGCGACCCAGTTAGCATCGATCCCGTAATCAACTGAATCGACGGGATGCCCGCAGAGGCCGCACCCATGAGCTGGGCTGGAACGGTTTTATCGCAGCCCCCAAGGAGCACGATTGAGTCCATGGGTTGCGCGCGAATCATCTCCTCAGTATCCATGGACATCAAATTGCGCATAAACATACTTGTGGGCTGCGCAAAACTCTCACCAATGGAGATTGTCGGAAAATCCATAGGCAAACCACCCGCCAACATCACGCCCCGCTTAACAGCTTCAATCAATTGAGGGGCGTTTCCGTGACACGGGTTGTATGAACTACCGGTGTTGGCAATACCGACCACTACTCGGTCTAAGGCTTTATCAGAGTAACCTGCTCCTTTAATGAAAGCTTTTCGAAGAAAAAGAGAGAAACCTGTGTCCCCATAATTCGTAAGACCCTTACGCAGACCACTGGAGGGTTTGGAGGGTTGGGTCGTTTTTTTATCAGTCATGAAAGTAATTGTATTTGAATGTTAGCCCAAGGGAATTGGCCACAAGCTCACTCCACCTTTGCGCCCGATTCTTTAACGGCCTTATACACATTGGGCGCATCGGCCTTTAATTCGCTATCAAAGGCCTCGATCGATTTAGAGGTGTAAACATCCATACCTTGGAACGCAAAGCGTTCTTTAATGCCGTTGTGCTGAAGGCCCTTTGTGACTGCGTCAAAAACCTTTTTCATCACCTCGGGTGAAGTACCCTTGGGTGCGTACAAACCAAACGAGAAGTTGGTGTCATATCCGACAAGACCGCTCTCAAGGGCACCGGGGATTCCGGGTATCGCTGGTGAGGCCTTTGCTGTAGTGACAGATAGTGGCCTGAGCATTCCAGCTTTGATAAATCCGAGTACCGTAGGTGGTGTTGCAAACATCACTTGCGTATCCCCAGCCATGGTTGACTGCGCCGCTGCACCGCCCCCTTTGAACTGAATGGTTGAGAACTTTACACCTGCACTAGACTCAAACAAAGCCGCTGCCAAGTGCGGAGTAGATCCATTACCAGAGGCTGCGCTGAAGAGTTGTTGAGGATGTAATTTGGCGAAATCAATCAACTCCTTAAGAGTCTTGAAGGGGGTTTTAGGATTAACGCAAATTATCATCGACCCAACAGCCAGGCTCGTGATGGGTAAGAGTTCCTTGTCGGGATCAAAACCAAGCTTTGGAAAAAGAGCTTTGATGAGGGCATGAGGACCGAGTACGGCAAATGTGTACCCATCTGCGGGTAACTTAGACACAAGCTCCGCAGCAATCGATCCCCCAGCGCCGGGCTTGTTGTCAACCAATACTGCCACACCAAGTTCTTTGGATAACTCGTCTGCAGTGACTCGGGTTACAAAGTCTGCAGAACCACCGGGGGGGTAACCCACAACCAGTTTAATGGGCTTATCTGGATAACTGGTTTGAGCGCAAACTGACTGCAACAGAAAAAGCAGAGCACAAAAGAAGACATGAGAAATACATGCTCCAGCCCTTCGGGGATCGTAACGGTAAGGATTCAACACTTTTTATACTCCTTTAAATACAGGGGTCCGTTTCTCTGCAAACGCTTTTCTTCCCTCCTTGTAGTCTTCGCTGGAATAGCACTCTTTGACCATTGCCCTTGCGGTCGTTAAATCTTTTTCTGAAGAATCTAGAAGTGCTTGACGAATTGCAAATTTTGCTGCTGCCATTGTGAGCGGCGCATTTTCGGACACCATCTGCGCGTACGCCATTGTCTTTGTGCGTAACTCACCCACAGCGTGCACTTGGCTCACAAACCCCATGTGTAGTGCGTTATGAGCGTCAAACCTTCTTGCCGAGAAAAAGATATCAGCTGTGTTGGCTGCCCCTAAGATGTCCATAAAACGCTTGACACCGATGGGATCGTAACCAAGCCCTAAACGCGCAGCAGGCATTCTGAACTGCGCGTCTTCTGCGCAGATGCGAACATCACAAGAGGATGCGAACCCTAGCCCCCCCCCAAAGCAGTAACCGCGAATGCTAGCAATCACGGGTTTAGAGCAAAGAATAGGAGCTGCGTACGCTGCACTGACACAAGCGTTGTACTGAGCCTGAGCGTCCTCGGTTCCTCTCAACTTATCGAACTGAGTAATGTCAGCACCGGAGATGAAGGCCTTCTCACCGTCTCCTGATATCACAATCACCCTGACCTCGGGATCTTTGTCAAACTCTTGGAGCGCACCAGGGATGGCGTGCCACATATCCATGGTCATCGCATTCATTTTGTCTGGATTGGAGAGAATAATTTCAGCGATGGCTCCGTTTTTTCGCGTAATGACTTTTGACATGGTGTGGTTGAAATTGATTAAGTTGTAAGGGTTGGAAAGGTTAGTGAAGTTAGTGAGGTTAGTGAGGATGAAAAAAAGCGGACAGCTACTCAGGTGTGCGCATTAAACGACGCCGTCTGCAAAGTACTGCTCGATCGCCTGATCAGAGAGTCCAAGCTCAGTGAGTACCTCGCGCGTGTGTGCGCCCCTAATGGGCGATGCGGTCTTTAAATTTGCTGGGGTTCGGGACAACTTCACAGGCTGATTAAGCAGATGCAGCTCCCCAAGCTCAGGATGATTGACGGGAGCACTCGCCCCAAGGTGTTGGACCTGCGGATCGGCAAAGACTTGGTCCATGGTGTAGATGGGGCCACACGGAATACCCCCAGCAGTGAGGATTTGCATCCATTCGTGAGTAGACTGGGTAGAGGTGGTTTTATTGATCTCCAAGTTCAGCCGGGCTCGCCCCTTAGAGCGACCGGGACCCGTTTTAAACTCACTGTCCTCCAGTAAATCAGATCTCTTGATGCAATCACAAAACTTCTCCCACATCCCCAGCCCTGAGACAGCGATGTTGATGTATCCGTCTTTTGTTTGATAAGCTGAGGTCGGCATAAAAGTCGGATGGTCATTGCCCATTTGCTTAGCCACCTCACCGGACATGGTGTAACGAGCGGCTTGAAAGTCTAACAATGCAAGTCCTGCTTGTAAGAGATTGGACTGAACCCATTGCCCCTGCCCGCTCACCTCTCGCTCCAGTAAAGCAGTTAAAACTCCCATAGCAGCTAGAAAACCAGCCGCCACATCTGCCACTGCAGCGCCCACACGCATGGGTCCCTCACCAGCGTTGCCGGTCACGGACATGAGCCCAGATAAGCCCTGCGCAAGTTGATCAAAACCAGGGAGTTTTTCGTAGGGTCCGTCTTGACCAAAGCCTGAAATACTCACCAAGATTATCTTTGGATTGACGAGCTTTAAGGTCTCATAGTCAATTCCCAGACGGTACTTCACATCAGGTCTGTAATTTTCAACGACTACATCGGCGGTTTTAACCAGCTCCTTAAAAATCGAGAGCCCCTGTGGGGACTTCAAATTAAGAGTCATTGAGCGTTTGTTGCGGTGAAGATTTTGAAAGTCCGAGCTCTCCCGAGGGCCTGCTAAGTCCTCAGGATTTACGTTTTCTATCTTAATGACGTCTGCCCCAAAATCAGCCAATTGGCGAACACACGCGGGACCAGCTCGGACCCTGGATAAATCCAAAACCCTAAAGCGGGACAGTGCAGAGGAAGCGGATATTTTTGTCATGGTGAGAGTCGCGGCAATGGACCCAAGTGGGTTCTTTAAAACATCATACGTTTATACTCTAAAGCGGGTGACTTACCTCTCAATGAAAACCCACAAATTCAGACAAGGCTTTTGACAATGGAAGATTTTGATTTTTGGAACTGGGTCATATTGGCTATTGTGTTAACACCCTTTATCTTTGGATTTGCACTGGTGGGGCTTCAAAGAAGGATACTGGTGCGCCACCCAGCCTCAGGTATTGTTAAAAACGGCTATGTGGGTTGGTCCTGGAGCTACCTGGTGTTTGGTTGGTTTGTACCGGTATACCGAGGAGAAATTGGCGTCGGCTTGTTCCACTTCGTGTTAACCTGCTTTACTTTTGGTTTGTTCCAAATCATCATGTCTTTTCTATATAACAAACAGTACATGACCAGGCTACTGACCGAGGGTTGGGTACTCGCGGATAGCGAGGAAAACAATACCTACGCTATGTACAAACTCAACATAGTGAGCCTCAACCCTCATCCCTAATGAAGTTTAACAATCGCCCCCTGTAGGGGCTGTAATCGAACAAGGGGCCTTTCAGCATCGACTGAGTCAAGGTGAAACCGTTGTTTTTCATGATCTTACAAAATTCAGAGCTGTTGCCGCGGTTGGGATCAACGATTAAGACCTGCGAACTGGGAAGCGCATGCAGTTGTATAAACTGAGCTAAATTGGCAGGATACATGCGGTCGTATAAAACATCGCTCCCAATAATGAGGGAGAACCGCCCCAGGTACGGATTGTCCCTAAACCAGTGACCTACAGAGTACTTCATTGCGGGCAAATCGTTGAGGGCAAGGTTGTGCTTTAAAAATGCCTCCGTTAGGGGGTGACAATCGCTAGCGGTGATATCGCCAAGCCTTCTATGGATGACTAGACTTGCGAGCGCTAAGCCGCATCCAATCTCTAATATAGGGCCTAAAGGTAAAACCCACTTTTGCATCAAGTTCGCGAGTTTTTGCTCAGAAGGCCAGACCAGACCAAAAAGAGGCCACTGCGCAGAGGAGATACCTAAGGCCTCTGCGATTCCCTCATCATCTGAGAACTGCATACGGTCAAGCAAGGAGCGAATCTCAAGTGTTTTACCACCGTCGACCTCGACACTCTCAACCTTAATTTTGTAGCTTGTCTGCTCACCCTGGGGGTGAGACATTAATAAGTTTTTCGCTTAGGCGCATGCCCTGATGAGGGGCCCTTACCCGCAATGTGTCTGAATGTAATACGACCCTTTGTCATATCGTAGGGTGAGAGCTCAAGGGTTACCTTATCACCTGCCAAAATTCTAATATGGTGCATTCTCATCTTACCCGCCGTATAGGCGATAAGTCCGTGACCGTTATCTAACATCACACGGTATCTGGAGTCGGGCAACACTTCGTTGACCACCCCGTTCATCTCCAACATTTCTTCTTTTGCCATATCCCGCTCCTTTGGGGCCAAGTGGACTTATTCCAGCTTGACCAAATCTTGTTAATGATTTGCAAATTGCAAATCGCAATAATGCTTGCTTAAAAAAATAGGGTAGGAAGTTCTTTGGACCGATCCCCCCGTGGGCGAAGCTCAAGAGGGCAAAGATGGTGAGAGGGAGATAACTTGGTCCACAAAAGGCCGGTAAAGTTAATTTACCAACAGTGGGTTAAGCACAGGTCAACCGAACAACAACAACACGACTTGAATATCGAAGCCAGTACTATGCCAGTATTTGGGACATATAGCAACTAAATAAGCAGTTTAATGATAAATATAAGTAAAAAAGGGGCAAATACAAGCACTAAATCAAAAATTTAGCCCCTGTAAATTACCCCCTACCAAAGTATCAGTGTTTAAGGCTTTGAGAATTCACTTTTAATGGGAATGTATATCTCGCCACCTGCAGTCTTAAATTCCTGCGACTTGATAGCCATTCCTTGGTCTAACGCCTCCCCTTCGCTCAAACCGTTTTGTGCCGCGAATTCACGAACTTCTTGCGTGATTTTCATGGAGCAAAATTTAGGACCACACATGGAACAAAAGTGCGCTTCCTTGCTGGAATCTTTGGGAAGCGTTTCGTCGTGAAAATCTTTTGCAGTATCCGGATCTAAGCTCAAATTGAATTGGTCGTGCCATCTGAATTCAAAACGTGCTTTGGAGATGGCCTCATCTCTTGCGCGAACTCCGGGGTGCCCTTTGGCAACGTTGGCAGCGTGCGCGGCGATCTTATAAGCAATGATGCCTTGTTTAACATCGTCTCGGTCTGGCAGTCCAAGGTGCTCCTTGGGGGTAACATAACAAAGCATCGAGGTTCCCATCCAACCAATCATGGCCGCACCAATGGCGGAGGCGATGTGATCGTAACCAGGCGCAATATCGATGGTTAATGGGCCAAGTGTATAAAAGGGAGCTTCGTGACAATGCTTTAGTTGCTCATCCATGTTCGCTTGAATCATATGCATTGGCACATGCCCAGGTCCCTCAATCATGGTTTGCACATCATGTTTCCAGGCAAGTTGTGTGAGCTCTCCCAGAGTTCTGAGCTCTGCGAACTGAGCTTCATCGTTGGCGTCTGCGCCCGAGCCAGGCCTTAAGGCGTCACCAAGGGAGAAGCTAACATCATAGGATTTCATAATGTCGCAGATATCTTCAAAGTGCGTATACAGGAAACTCTCTTTGTGGTGCGTGATACACCATTTCGCCATGATGGATCCACCTCTAGAGACAATCCCCGTCCTACGCCCAGCTGTTAGGTGAATCATATGCAACCGAAGTCCAGCGTGGATGGTGAAATAGTCCACTCCCTGCTCAGCTTGCTCGATGAGAGTGTCCCTAAAGATCTCCCAAGTCAGATCTTCGGCGACACCGCCGACCTTCTCAAGCGCTTGGTAAATTGGCACCGTTCCAATGGGTACGGGACTGTTACGAACGATCCAGTCGCGGGTGGTGTGGATGTTCTTACCCGTAGACAAATCCATCACCGTGTCTGCCCCCCAGCGAATGGACCAAACGAGTTTCTCGACCTCCTCCTCTATGGAGGACGTAACGGCTGAGTTACCAATATTGGCGTTGATCTTCACCAGAAAATTACGCCCAATCGCCATGGGCTCAATCTCTGGGTGGTTAATGTTGGCAGGAATAATGGCTCGTCCGCGTGCCACCTCATCTCTGACGAATTCAGGCGTTATCGTTGCAGGAATAATGGCCCCCATTGGGTTGCCTTTAAGCCGAGCCTCCCGCTCAGGGTTACTCAGGTAATCTTGCATCCATTCACGTTTTCCGTTTTCTCTGATGGCCACGTACTCCATCTCTGGGGTGATAATGCCGCGCCTTGCATAGTGCATCTGGGTCACGTTGTTGCCAGAGCGAGCCCGCAGGGGTTTTCTTTGAAGTTTCAACGCGTCTTTTCGCAAAGTCTCAATACGCTGGGTCTCACGCTCCTCGTTTTTCACACCGTCATCTAAAACATGCAGTAAGCGACCATCGTAGGACTCAGTATCGCCCCTTGACTCAATCCAAGGTGTGCGCACAGTGGGGAGCCCCGCTCTAACGTCGATCATTGCTGTGGGATCCGTGTAAGGACCTGAGGTGTCGTACAAATGAGCCTGATCGCCGTTGGTGAGTTGAACCTCACGAATAGGAACCATAATATCTTTTTGACTCCCCTCTAAGTAAATCTTTTTAGAGGCGGGAAAGGGCTCACGTGTGAGGGACAGTAATTGTTGAAATTTATCAGGTGCGTTCATCAGAGTCTCCATCTATATTGCGGACTCCGGTGATCTCATTCAGTTGTCGCTCGGTTTGAAAACCAGTCCTGACAACAGACAGTGAGTAGACCTCTCCTTACGCCGGTGTGAACCGGATCAAGTTTTCGGGTTTGGTATGTCCATCTCAGCACGCACTATGCGTACACCCCGGAGTATTTGACCATTGTAGTTGTTTGATAGGAATCGCACGCTGACTTGTCCATAAAGTTGCTCCATCACACAATATGAATACTAAGGAATTAATTAAGTTGATTCTCAAAATGTCTACCCCGTAGCCCACGCAAATAGTCTACCCATCCCATGAATTGCGCGGCAATAACCTTAAGAATCCCTTAAAGATATGTGAAAATGTTGGGTAGACAAAGGCATGCTTGAAGCGGACCTCGACATAGAAATATGTGTTTCTTTGTGGACGTTTCTTGCTTTGGACTAAGCACTTTTAAAACATCACCATCCTCCTCTTTGATAATGAGTTCTGCTCTGAATTCCTCTAGCCTTCAAACAACCTCGTCAACTCCCCTGCCTCTGGCGGATGCTTTGGATCGTTGTCAAACGGTTCGACAAAAAATCTATACCTTCTTACTTGATCCAGAAGTGGAAGGCAATAAGCATCAACAAGTTGATGGATGGATTAGTTTACTGATCATCCTCAATCTCTTTGCTTTAGTGGTTGAGCGCATACCAGCCATTTTTCAAGCGCACGAACAACTCTTCCATGTCTTTGATGTTTTCTCTGTCATTGTCTTCACCATAGAATATTTGACGCGTTTGTACCTCGCGCCAGAGGACAAAGAATTCAAAAACAAATGGTCAGCGCGGGGTGCTTATGTATTCAGTCCCTTTGCCGTTATTGATTTCTTAGCTGTTGCGCCGTTTTATTTCCAAGCATTCCTACCCATAGACCTCAGAGTACTTAGATTCCTCAGGCTACTCAGGATGCTCAAGCTCTTTAGAGTTCTGATTCCTGCTTATCATGAGTTCATGGCGCTCAATGCAAAGCGAACTTTTCGCCAAAAAATGTATTCAATAGTATTTCCAAGCGAATACGGCGGTGCAATACACGACATGTTTGAGAGTCTAATTGCCTGGTGGGTGGTTATCTCAGTTATTGCAGTAGTCTTTGAGTCAGTGGAGTCCATTCACTATGTGCTGAGCACTCAGTTTCTGATTATTGATTCAATTGCAGTTGGCTTGTTTACTGTCGAGTACTTCCTCAAGCTCTATACATGCGTTGAGGATCCAGTATTTAAGAAATGGTTTTCAGGTCGAGTCAAGCACTCACTTAAATTTTCATCAATTATCGATCTGCTTGCGATCGCTCCCTTCTTTTTAGAACTTTTCTTGCACCACTTGTTCGACCTTCGTTTCCTGCGAGTATTTAGGCTCATGAGGCTGTTGAAGATCACAAAGCAAAACAACTCCACCGCAGTACTCAAGCGCGTATTTACCCGAGAAACTCCCATTTTAGCGGCCGCTCTTTTTGTCATGATGTTGATGGTCGTACTAGCGGCTAGCTTGGCTTATTTAATGGAGCACGACAGCCAGCCTGACAAATACGAGAACATACCCAGCGCAGTTTACTGGGCCGTCGTTACACTCAGCTCGGTTGGATATGGAGACCTAACACCCGTCACGCCAATTGGACGAATAATGACTATTTTGATGGCGGTCATTGGGGTCGGCATATTTGCCATACCGTCAGCTTTGCTTGCATCATCTTTCTCAGATGAGCTTCATTCAGACAAAAACAACCTTGGCATAGCTCTTTACAACCGACTCAAACAGGGCCTGCCCATTGACCTAAAGAACGAATTTATGATCAGTGAGGGCAAGCGACTCAACCTCTCGCCCGAGCAGCTGAAAGGCGTCATTGACAAAGTTACATATGAATTCAATATGTCGGAGAATCTAGTTCCTCAACCGCTTCTTGAAATCGCAAACAACACCGATCAGGCCCTTGAGCATTACGTTAAGAAACTATCAAGAATTCGTCAACTGGGTATCTTAATTCAACACCAACCAGCGGAGACAATGCAAAAACTCACCGAGCTTTTAAGTCCCAGCGAAGCGGAACTTTGGAAGCAGATCCAAGGCTCACCTCAGTTTCTAAAGACCTAGAGCCAACCAGTTGTCCTCTCTATCCCTAACTTCACTTCATTACAAATAACTCTAAAACACATGAGCGCTCAAATCACCACCCATACACCTACTTTCGCAACTGCTCCTCAAATCGAAATATCCGATTTAGAAAGAATCAAGGAACTGGGTTACACAACTATTATTTGCAACCGCCCTGACGGTGAAGGCGGCCCTGATCAACCCAGCTCACTTGCGATCAAGGCAGAGGCCGAGAAACTAGGACTAGAGTTCCACAGCATACCTTTCACAAGTGGACAACTCACAGAGGGTTTGGTCAAAGAATTCGCACAAGTTGTTGAACATTCAAAAGGCCCGGTACTTGCCTATTGTCGAAGTGGCGCCAGGTCAACGCAGATCTGGAGTCTTGGTCAGTAATCTATAGAGCAGCTTGAAGGGCTTTAAGGAATTTGGAAGCTTACCGCCCCTCGTCCTCCCGCACTAATTACGGGGGGGCTGCTTATAACCATCAACACTCAGTGATCTCCCAAGTACTTTCTTCGCCAAAAGAAAACCACTGAACCCAGGCTAATAATTCCCATAATTGCGATGGTCCAAAACAGACCATTTTCAGAATGGATGTAGGGAAAGTTCTCAAAGTTCATACCAAAAAAACCGGTGATCAAGTTGAGTGGCAAAAAGATTGCCGTAAGCACGGTCAGCGTTCTCATAATGTCATTGGTGCGGTTACTTTGGGCATTAAAGTGCATCTCTACCGCAGTCTCTGCACTTTGCTCCAATCGCCTTACATGATGCACTACACGCTCGATGTGCTCTAACACATCCCTACTTCTTAGCTTTAAGAGCTCTAACTCTTTTGGAGTGCTCTCGAACTCCTTACCCGAATTGTTCAAAGAGTCAATCCAGTCCTGAATAGCGGAACGTTGGTCCTCGCTTATTTCGTCTAGCATATGCAAAGATAACCTTGCGTCCAATAGCGTACTCCAGTTTTTGAAACGAGTTCTTGGATTTAATAATTCACTTTGCCAGTGATCCAGCTCCCTGGTCAACTCGCGCCTTAAATTCAAATATCCATCCACCATCTGACTGACGATGCGAAGCATTAAATCAGAGGGATTATGAGGCAATCTATTGACAGGCGACCCCGCACTGGAGGAGAGAGTCTGCACGGAGTTCATGAGCCGAGTTGCAAAGCTATCACGAACAGAGCAATCGGTTGGATGAACTGTAATCAAAATTCCAGACATCACCAAAAATGCGATGGGACTGGTATCGATCTTACGCAAAACAGAGGGTCCGCCCTTTTGGCTCGGGGTATGCAGCACCGCTCCAGGATCACTTAAATCCGTTTCGGTTTGACCTGAGGCCAGGCGCCTAAAAACAAGTAAATCATAATCCGAGGAGAAATCAAAATGAGAGGGCAATTGATTATTCAACATATCGGTGATATGAAGATCTACAATCTGCACCTGACACAAACGCTCAAGCGTTTCCTGAACCGACTGTTGAAGCACCTCAAACTCGCGCCTGGCAAATGCCATCCATAAGTACCCCTCAGAGGGTAGAGACTCAGGAAGAACGTCACTTTCTTGGACCGAATTTTGTGTTATCTTAAATATTCTCATTTCAATATCTTACACAATTTCTGTGAAACCTTTGTAACATGCGCGTACTGATAGTTGAAGATGACTCCGCCCTAAGGCTTGGCCTAAAACGCACCCTATTGGCAGAGGGTTGGCAAGTAGACACAGTTGATAACGGAGACCTTGCCTTATCGGCTACGCTCACAGAGTCCTATGATATTGCTGTTTTAGACTTAAGCCTCCCAAAGATGGACGGCATTTCAGTTTTAAAACAATGGCGCTCTAAAGGACTCAAACACGCTGTCTTGATACTTACAGCGCGAGATGAATTGCAAGACAGGATTTTAGGCCTCAACAGTGGCGGGGATGATTACTTAACAAAGCCCTTCGAGCCCCCCGAGCTGATCGCCAGAATTCGAGCCATCGTCAGAAGAAGAACGGGGAATATGAACCCAATACTGCGGATAGGTGAACTTGCATTTAACACCGAGAGTCGTGAACTATTTCACAACGAACAGCGCATCCTGGTAAGCCCGCGCGAGGCAACACTGCTTGAGCTTTTGATGGGCGCTTGTGGACAAGCAGTTCCAAAGGGCAGGATAGTTTCTGCAATGTCTAGTTGGGACACCAACTTTACAGCCAATGCTGTCGAAATTTATATCCTCAAGTTAAGACGAAAGTTGGCCAATAAGGGCGTTGCAATTACCACCGTTCGAGGAACTGGCTACGCCCTAGAGGAGTCTTCATGAACATCTTTAAACCCGAGAGCCTTCGAAGAAATCTTGTACTCACCTTCATTTGGCTGTGGGTTGCATCAGCACTTGCAGCAACTTTGGTCGCTTTTTGGCTAGCGGGTCGCTCAGCTCAAATCTCCTTTGACAGGATACTTAAGGATGACGCCTTAGCCCTTGCAACACAACTGGACTGGGATCCTCTGGGCCCCGTGTTTGCGGCGGACACTCACACAGCCGATTATTTGATATTCGATTCACTCTCCCCGTCCAGGTTCATGGTGATCAATCAGAACGGTAAAAAACTAATTGGTAACGCACTCCTTAGCTTGCCCCCAAGCGCTGATCAACAAAAGGCAGGCGTTCCCTTGTTTTTTGATTCCGATACGGACAACGGTAGCCTTCGAGTCGTTGCGATCAGAATTGAGAACAAACAAAGTCGCGGCTACGCTTGGGTTGTTGTTGGTGAATCGCAGGCAAAAAGAAATCAAATCTCAAAGGAGTTGGCTGCAGCAATTTTTCTACCCGCCATCGGACTGGCTGTTTTTATTGTTCCGTTACTGTTTGCAGGTATTCGCTACGGTCTGGCTCCGGCTAATGCAATCAACGACGCCGTATCCCTGCGCGGCATAGATGATCTTTCAGCTATTCCCCTATCTCAAGTCCCCATTGAGCTAAGGGGACTGATTAGCCACATCAATGATTTATTGCAGCGCTTGCAAGAGGCCATCGCACACGAGAGAAGATTCATCTCCGACGCAGCACATCAACTCAGGACCCCCTTGGCGGGGATCAAGCTGTTGGTTGACGATTTGATGCGGACCTCTCAAGCAAGTCCCAACGCCCCCCCAGATCAAGAAGTTCTTAGTGAACTTAGTAAGGCATCAGCACGGGTGACCCAATTGGTTAAACAACTCCTAACGCTTGCGAGGTCCGAGGGCGTCAACAGTATAGAAATGTCTGCCATAGAACTGGGATCTTTTGTGCGCGACATCAAAAACCAGTGGGAGCCTATTTTTAGAAAGAGTTCTAAAGAATTTAATTTAAATCTAGATCCAATTGCTCTTGGGGAAATTCAATTAAAAACCAATGCAACTTTACTCAAAGAAATATTAACGAATTTGATTGATAACGCCCTTAACTACGGTGGAATGATCGTAAGTTTTGAGCTCACCCAACATGAGCAGAGTGTTCTTTTTAAAGTTCGTGATAACGGAGAAGGTGTTTTAGCAAGTGATATTGAGAAAATGCTCACCCCATTTTGGCGGGGACAAGACCACGCTCAGCACGGTGTGGGGCTGGGCTTACCTATCGCTCAAAAAACATGTTCATTATTAGGTGGGACTCTGAGCATACAAGTCAGACCAGAGGTCGAGGGCACTCAGGTTACAGTGAAACTGCCACTCTAAATAAAGCACCTGAATAGCAGTATGAGTAGTAAAGCATAGTTGAGCTTTGCATGGATGATCTCGGCTTGGACCACCGACTATAGGCGAGACACTGTAGCTTAGGCACTAGGTTGTTTAGGCGCTTCGTTTCCTGTCTTGATAGGCCAACCACTCTCCCACAATTCCGCGTCTAAAGGCCATCACGCAAATGACAAATATGGCACCAATGATCACAGTCACCCATGAGCCAACTCTATCGGACAGCAGGTTTTGAAGCGCCACTACAATTGCAGAGCCGAGAACAGGTCCAAAAAATGTACCTGCTCCACCCAGCATGGTCATCAAAATAACCTCACCCGAAGTTGATTGCAGTACATCGGAGAGCGTAGCAAAACCAAGCACAAGTGTTTTAAGGGACCCTGCAAGACCCGCTAAAGTGCTGGAGAGTACGAAGACAAGCAATTTTTGATGGTCTGCAAAATATCCCAGAGATTCAGCGCGGGGCTCATTTTCCCGAATCGCTTTCAAAATCTGACCAAAAGGCGAGTGAACAATGCGTTGAATAAATAGGAATATCAATACAAACACAACCACAACGAAATAATACATCGATAGGTCGTCTGTTAAGGATATCAACCCAAAGAGATCACCACGAGGAACACCTTGAATACCGTTTTCGCCGCCCGTAAAAGGAGCTTGCAAACAGACAAAATAAACCAACTGCGCAAGAGCTAAGGTAATCATTGCAAAATAAATGCCTGAGCGCCTAATGGCAATTAGACCAATGAGAAGACCTAATACGGTTGAAGCAAGGGCTCCGACCAGCAATGCACCTGGTGTAGACCAAGCATTTGCCGTGAGCAACCAAGCGGTGACGTAGGAGGACACGCCAAAATAGGCTGCATGACCAAATGAAAGCATTCCAGAGTAACCAAGCATCAAATTAAACGCACATGCAAATATTGCATAGCAAATGATGGTCATAAGGAAGATCGGATACACACCTACCCAGGGTGCTAGCAAGGCTAACAACAACAAGACGATATAAAAAATATTGGTACGTGAGATTTGCATTTTCTACTCTTTACCAAATAGACCAGCAGGACGCCAGCACAAAACAATTGCCATGATAAGGAAAACAACGATATTAGATGCCTCTGGGTATAAAACCTTCGTAAATCCTTCGATGATCCCCAAGCCCACGCCGCTCAAAATAGAGCCCATGATGGAGCCCATGCCTCCAATAACGACCACAGCAAAAACCACAATGACCAGGGACGAGCCCATCAGTGGGGACACCTGGATCACAGGAGCAGAGAGCACACCAGCAAGCGCGGCCAATGCAACACCGCCCGCGTAGGTGAACATCACGATAATAGGCACGTTGATACCAAATGCTTGAACGAGTTTGGGGTTCTCAGTTGCAGCTCGCAAAGTTGCCCCCAACCGAGTACGCTCAATCAGGTACCAAGTGAAAAAACAAATGGTTAAGGAGGAGACAATCACCCACACTCTGTAAATGGGTAAATTCATAAAGCCCACATCCATAGTCCCTTGTAAAAGTTCGGGCACAGGGTAGGTTTGTCCAGATGAGCCGAAGACCTCTCTGAGTACTCCTTCAGCAATTAAGGATAGACCGAACGTTAAAAGCAAACCATAGAGCGGGTCAACTTTATAAAGATGCCTTAAAAACAAACGTTCTAAGATGATCCCAATGAGTCCAATAGCTAATGGTGACAAAAGTAACGCCCACCAATAACCCAGACCGAATACGTCTAGAAGAACCCAAGTTGCATAGGCCCCCAACATGTAGAAAGCGCCGTGTGCAAAATTAACAACCCCTAGGAGTCCGAATATTACCGCCAGTCCTAGGCTAAGCATGGCATAAAAAGAGCCATTCACCAGTCCTAACAATAGTTGACCCAATATGACTTGAATAGGTATTCCAAAGATATCAGTCATAGTGAGTCAGCATCAGCAAATAAGAGTTGTTAAAAATGGGCATGTATCAAAGATTATTTCTTGACAAAGGGGCAGGTTGAGTCAGACAAAGGACCGTACGCCTCCTCACCTTTAACCTTCTTCACTAACTTGTAGTAATCCCACGGGTACTGAGATTCCTGGGGTGTTTTTACTTGCATAACGTACATATCGTGTACCAAGACTCCGTCGGCACGGATATAAGCATCCTTGGCAAAGAAGTCATTGATCTTCATTTTCTTAAGCTCAGCCATTACTTTGTCAGAGTCAGTGGTACCTGCGGCCTTCACAGCCTTCAAATAATTCATAGTTGCTGAGTAATAAGCGGCCTGAGTCATCGTCGGCTCTTTCTTCATCTTAG
Source organism: uncultured Burkholderiales bacterium (assembly GCA_903949285.1). Classification (GTDB taxonomy): domain Bacteria; phylum Pseudomonadota; class Gammaproteobacteria; order Burkholderiales; family Burkholderiaceae_C; genus Limnohabitans. Next base: position 40,483 of record CAJAYT010000046.1, on the reverse strand, counting down.
CAAAGTAGCGCTTGGAGAAAGCACGAGTCTCATCGTTCATATCCCAGTACCAACCTGTTGTCAGGTATAGACCCTGGGCTGTTTTTAGGCCCAGACTATGGATGTCACTGATGAACGCTAACAAAGCTGCTGGCTTCATAGTTTTAGTGATTCCAAATTCGTTAGCAGCTTTCAAGGAATTCGTGAAGTCACCACCCGCATTGGACAGACCTAACACCTGAGCCTTAGATCCCTGTGCTTGGAGTAGGAAAGATGAGAAATCAGTTGCTGATAATGGCACTCTGACTGAGCCAAGAGATTTGCCACCGTTCTCAGTGAGCACTTTAGTCGCAGCATTTTGAAGTTGCGTTCCAAAAGCATAGTCAGCTGTTAAGAAATACCAAGTCTTACCACCGTTCTCGGTAATTACTTTCGCAGTTCCATTCGCAAGTGAAGTTGTGTCGTAACCATAATGAACGGTATAGGGTGTGCAGTCTGCGTTAGTCAAAGATGAGCCTGCAGCTCCAACGGCGATAAAGGGAACCTTTTTCTCACCGGCTACTTTTGCCATTGCCAAGCTAACGCCAGTGTTAGCTCCACCAAGCAGCATATTCAACTCATTCTTATCTGCCCATTCTCTAAACTTACTAGAGCCAACATCTGGCTTATTTTGGTGATCAGCACTGATAAAGGTGATCTTCTTACCTAAAACAGTTCCTCCAAAATCCTCAATCGCCATTTTGACAAGCTCTACTCCGCCTTGGCCGATGACGTCAGCGTAGACACCGGACATATCGTCGATATCTCCAATCACGACTTCGTTACCTGCTTGGGACATGAGAGGAGATACAAGAGCAACTCCGAGTGCAATGTTAAGGGCTTTTTTAATAAACTTCATAGCAAATTCATCCTTCAATTAAACAAATCAACAAAATAAAACAAACAAAACTAAAACTGGACCGAAATTAAACACCTAAGAATTCATGCAGCATTGCCATCTTGGAGGGTAACTCTGCGTGACTAAACTGTTGAACAATTTGGCCATGCTCCATCACATAAAAGCGATCGGCCAATGGCGCTGCAAATCGGAAATTTTGCTCGACCAAAATGATCGTAAAACCTGCTTGTTTGAGCGTCGCAATCATCACGCCAAGTTTTTGAACAATAACGGGCGCAAGTCCCTCAGAAATCTCATCCAGCAGGAGAAGCCTAGCCCCTGTTCTTAAAATTCTAGCTACTGCAAGCATTTGCTGCTCTCCACCAGAGAGCCTGGTTCCAGGACTATCAGCGCGCTCTTTCAGGTTGCTAAACATTGCGTAAATCTCACTCACCGACATACCCCCATCAGTACCCTTAATTTTCGGGGGAAGAATCAAGTTTTCATAGGTAGTCAGGGACGAGAAAATGCCTCGCTCCTCGGGACAGTAACCCAACCCGAGCCTAGCGATTTGATGCGCACTGAGGGCGATACTCTCTACCCCGTTTACCTTGATAGAGCCGGTACGGGTCCCCGTTAGACCCATTATGGCTCTGAGTGTTGTCGTACGACCTGAACCATTTCTGCCCAAGAGCGTCACTACCTCCCCCTTATTAACGGTTAGATCAACGCCGTGAAGGATATGAGACTCACCGTACCAGGCCTGCAAATTCTCGATTTTCAGCAACTCTGTAGAGGAGGTACTTTTCATATATTTTTTTGAAATTAGTTCTATTTGAGACTTGTACGAGACAATAACTTAATGAGCCCCTACGAGCTCGTTATCCGTTGAGCCCATGTAGGCTTCAATGACCAAAGGATTTTTGGAAACATCCCGATAAGTACCGTCTGCGATTACAGTACCTCTTTGTAGCACAGTGATTCTGTCTGCAATGGATGACACCACATTCATGTTATGTTCAACCATCAATACCGTTCTGCCCGCTGCAACTTTCTTGATCAACTGGGTTACTCGGTCAACATCCTCATGTCCCATCCCTTGGGTTGGCTCATCCAAGAGCATCAACTCAGGCTCTAGAGCAAGAGTTGTTGCTAGTTCAAGCGCTCTCTTACGGCCGTAGGGTAAATTAACAGCAAGCTCATCTGCGAAATTATGCAAATCAACAGAATCTAAAAGCTCTAGCGCTCTTGAATGTAGATGGTGAAGTGAATTCTCAGATTGCCAAAAATTAAAGCCAACATTTTGCTTTTGTTGCAAAGCAACTCTAACATTTTCGAGCACAGTCATGTGCGGAAAAACTGCTGAAATTTGAAAAGAACGGACAATCCCGCGCCTCGCAATTTGCGCTGGCTTTTCATGTGTAATGTTGACTCCTTTGAAGAAAACGTTACCCCGGGTTGGCACCAAAAAATTGGTCAATAGGTTAAAGAGCGTTGTTTTACCCGCCCCATTAGGACCGATTAAAGCATGAATAGATCCACGAGTGACGTTCAAACTAACATCATTCACAGCTACAAAGCCTTTAAATTCCTTGGTGAGGCTTTGAATATCAAGCAATATTTCTTGTGACAACCAAAAACTCCTAACTCATTAAAAAGGTAGACTGCCTCTACCAAGAGGCAACCTGATATGAGGCAAGTGTAACCACTTCAGTCACAATATAGTTAAAGCTATAGGGATACTACGAATAACTATAGTTGAGTCTACATAATGCCCCAGATCTGGGGCATAAGACGGCATTTCACCGGGTGAAATTACACCAAATTGGCAGATCCCACCAAGTAGTCACGTTTTCCGATTTGAACTCCGTTGTGGCGCAAAATGTTATAGGCCGTGGTAACGTGGAAATACACATTTGGCAGCGCCCAAAAACTAACATAATCCTGTGCTCGCATAGTTTTGGTCGCTTCCTTACCGACTGGGAAAGTAATCTCCTTATCTTCAAAGCCATCAAGAGCGTTTGCAGGTGTGCTTCGTATCCAGGTCAATGTCTTTTGAATTCGCTCTTGCAGGTCCTCTAATGTGACCTCAGAGTCCGCAAACTTGGGGGCCTCAAGGCCTGAGACGCGAGCAACGCATAACTTTGCAGCATCACAAGCTATGAGAATTTGGTTTTTGAGGGGCAACATATCCGGAGCCAACCTAAAATCCACCAACACCTTTGAGTCGTACCCTCTTGTTTTGGCGTCAAGTTGGGCTTTTTCAATTAAGTGGGAGAGATTTCCTAAAACGTTCAAAAACGCAGGAATGCTAGCGCTAGACAAGGTCGTTGACATAATATTTTTCCAAGTTAAGTTTTTCGGCCCTCGCAGTATAGTCGCGACGATGGTTGCTCAACCTTGATAAAACTACGCAAAAACTAAAACTGTTAGCTGTTTTAGCCCATTTTGACAAATCCCACTCGACTGTTAGCCTAGGGTAAACAATTAGTAATGAATCCGTCAAAATAGGTAATATGGTCTATTGAAGTTTTACTTGAATCTAGTAACTCCAGAAAAATAACCAACTCTTTCTCTAAAGGAAAAAAATGATCAAAGGTTTCAAAAAGAGCTCAATGATTGCAATGATGCTTTCAGCAAGTCTTGGCTTCGCAGCAGACGACATCAAAATTGGTGTGACAGGCCCCTACACGGGCGGATCATCATCAATGGGTGTGAGTATGCGCGAAGGTGTAAAAATCGCCATTGAAGAAATCAATAAAAACGGCGGCGTATTAGGTGCAAAATTAGTTGCAGTTGAGCGTGATGACGAAGCCAAAAACGAGCGTGGTGTTCAAATTGCCGAAGAGCTTATCAATAAAGAGAAAGTAGTCGCAACAGTTGGATTCATCAATACCGGAGTGGCACTGGCCTCCCAGCGCCTTTACGAAGAAGCCAAGATCCCAGTCATGAACAACGTAGCAACGGGATCTATTCTTACCAAACAATTCTTGCCACCAGAGTTTCCTGACAACTACGTCTTCCGCAACTCTGCAAATGACTCGATACAAGCTCCAATGATTGTGGAAGAAGCCATTACAAGACGCAAATTCACAAAAGTTGCAATTTTGGCGGACTCTACCAACTACGGACAATTGGGTAAGGACGACTTAACTAAAGCATTAGCTGCTAAAAATATCACGCCTGTAGCTGTTGAAAAATTCAACATTAAAGACGTTGACATGACAGCTCAACTCTTAAAAGCTAAGGAAGCCGGAGCTGAGGTTATTTTGACCTACGGTATTGGTCCCGAATTGGCTCAAATCGCCAACGGTATGACAAAACTAGGCTGGAAAGTACCCATGATCGGAAGCTGGACACTATCCATGTCCAACTTCATTGATAACGCTGGACCTGGCGGTGAAGGGGCTCGGATGCCAGAGACCTTTATTCAGGAGCCGAACACACAAAAGCGTAAAGCATTCATTGAAGCTTATCTCAAAAATGTGAAACCAAAGAACGGTCGCATTGAGTCTCCCGTTTCAGCAGCACAAGCTTATGATTCGATCTATCTGTTGGCTGCAGCTATAAAGCAGGCGGGCTCCACTGACGGCAAGAAAATCAAAGATGCGCTTGAGAATTTGCAAGACAAAGTAGAAGGTGTCATCACTGTTTATAACAAACCGTTTAACAAAGAGGACCATGAAGCCATCACTATGAACATCCCAGTTTTCGGTGAAGTCAAAGGCGGTAGAGTTGTATACGCTTATGAAGAGGACCGTAAAAAAGGTTCCGATCTTAGAGTTAAACAAACTAAAAAATAAAAAAGATTAGCGAATATTCGAGCTTAAGTGCTCGATATTTCTTTTAAAATAGCACCAATCCTCTATATGAGGCTTGGTGCTTTTTTTATTATTCAAAAAATTAATATTATGGAAATCTTACTGCAACTCATTTATAGCGGCATCGCTTTAGGGATGATCTATGCAGTCATCGCCTTTGGTTATCAACTGACTTTTGCAACATCCGACACCCTTAATTTTGGACAAGGTGATGCATTAATGCTTGGAGCCTTGGTTGGCCTGACCTTAGTGGATGTCATGCAAATCAATTATTGGCTTGCACTCCCCATAGTCGGGGTGTTCGGACTTATCCAAGGCGCATTTGTAGAGCGTATAGGCGTGCGCCCAGCGATAAAAATTAAAAGTGAGTTTGGTTGGATCATGTCAACCATTGCCTTAGGTATTATTTTTAAAAACGTTGCAGAAAATATCTGGGGACGTGATGACCTTCGCTTCCCCTCCCCCTTACCAGAGGCACCCATGAAAGTCCTAGGCGCTAATGTGCTTCCAATGGAAATATTGGTGATAGCGGGAGCAATTTTGATGATGGTTGCCGTTGAATTTTTCAACCGAAAGACCATTTACGGAAAAGCTGTAGTTGCGACTTTCAATGACCGTGACGCGGCAAAATTGATGGGCATCAACACAGGGCTTGTCATTACTTTCTCTTACGCATTGTCCTCAATGAGCGCTGCTTTTGCTGGTGTTTTGATTGCCCCCTTGACCCTTACTGGGGCAACCATGGGCTCTGTACTTGGCTTGAAAGCCTTTGCAGTTGCAATCATCGGCGGCTTAACCAGTGGTATGGGCATCATCATTGGTGGAATCATTTTAGGCATTGCGGAGACAACGACAGGGTTTTACTTGTCAACTGGCTATAAAGATGTTCCGGGGTTGGTTTTACTACTTCTAGTGTTGGCAGTTAAGCCTGCAGGTTTGTTTGGTAAATCAGCCATTAAGAAAGTTTAATCATGACAAATAAGAATAATTGGATCATTGCGCTGATTGGTTTTGCGGCCCTGGTCATGGTGCCACTCGTTAACCATAACCCTTACTACATCCACCTGATCGAGACGATCATGATCTACTCCATATTACTGTTTGGACTAGACATTGTGGTGGGATATACAGGCCAAGTCTCCCTGGGTCATTCCGGGCTATTTGGAATTGGAGCTTATACAGTAGGCGTTTTATTCTTAAAGTTTTCTGCCCCTATTTGGCTCATCTTACCAATGGGTATCTTGATCACTGCGCTTTTCGGCGCTGTCCTGGCTTTGCCAGCACTCAGGGTATCGGGGCCTTATTTGGCAATGGTAACACTAGCCTTTGGGACGATTATTCAAATCTTGATCAATGAGATGACCTTTATGACAGAGGGTCCTATGGGTATCAAGATTTCCAAAGCCACAATTGGCAGCTACAAATTAGATGATCAGGCCTATTACTGGGTCGTTTGCTTTTTCCTAGCCCTATCGCTTTTGGTTGTTCACAGAATTCTCAAATCACAATTAGGTCGCGCTTTTGAAGCTTTGAGAGGTAGCCCCATAGCATCAGACTGTATGGGAGTTTCCGTCTACAAATACAAAGTTTTGGCATTCGTCATCAGTGCAGGATTTGCTGGCCTTGCGGGTAGCTTGTATGCCTATTCAGAGCAGTACATCTCCCCAAACACCTATAACTTTGAATTAACAGTTTTGTTCCTACTTGCGACGATCATGGGGGGGCGCAAGACTCGATCAGGATCCATCCTTGGGGCTGCAATCATCGTGTTACTTCCCAAGTTGCTTGATGATTTGGGTACATTTCAAATCGTATCGTCCACACTTGCTGCAGCAATATTCATTGGTGCGGTCATAGCTGTTAGTAGAAAGCGCACATCAATCCAATCCACTTTAGTACCCGTGATAGGTACTTGCTCACTTGCCGCCTTCTCCTTCGTATTGACAAACATCACTGACTGGAGATTATCTATTTTTGGATTGATGATTTTATTTGTCGTTTATTATTTGCAAGACGGCATTATTGGCTTTTTCAAAAATGCATTCAAACGTAATCACAAAACAGAGTCTATCGATTTAGGCACTTCAATCCATGCTGTGAACGGCATCAGTCACCATCAAAGTACCTCAGCTACAAAGAATATTTTGGAAGCAGAAAATATTTTGATGCAATTTGGTGGTTTAAAGGCTATCAATGATGTGAGCTTAACTGTTGAGCGCGGAACTATTCACGGCCTAATCGGTCCCAACGGCTCGGGTAAGAGCACAATGATGAATGTGCTTACAGGCATTTATCACCCAACTGCAGGACAAATTGATTTTGAGGGCAAAACCATCATCGGACGCACCTCCTCTGAAATTGCATTATCAGGAATAGCAAGGACCTTTCAAAACGTTCAACTCTTTGGGGAGATGACTGCCCTACAAAACGTTTTGGTGGGTTTACATCACACATTCGAAAGCAATTTACTTGATATTGCACTGCACACACCTCGTTACTCCCACGAAGAACAAACAGCAACTCAAAAGGCATACGGCTTATTGCAGTTTGTTGGACTTGCGGACTTGGCGTTTGAAGAGGCAAGAAATTTACCCTACGGGCGCCAACGCCTCTTAGAAATTGCACGCGCACTGGCTCTAGACCCTCAGCTTTTGTTGCTTGACGAACCCGCTGCAGGACTGACCTCTCCGGACATCAAGGAGTTGGTCAACATCATTCGCAAAATCAAAGAAAGTGGAATAACTGTGATCTTGATTGAACATCATATGGATATGGTGATGAGCATTTGCGACCGAGTTAGTGTTTTGGATTTTGGACAAAAAATTGCTGACGGAAAGCCTGTTGATATTCAAGCAGATCCCCGAGTCGTTGAAGCTTATTTGGGTGCAACACCGGCCTAAATCTATAAGTGTCAATTTGAAATTTTTAAATCCCACAACCGATTAATACGAGAGCACATTTAGCATGTTAAACATTGAGAACTTACAAGCCGGATATGGGAAGGTCCTCGTCCTTCAAGGCATATCTATCAACGTACCAAAAGGCAAAGTAGTGACCCTCATCGGCTCCAACGGGGCCGGTAAAACAACCACAATGAGGGCAATTTCGGGAATGATTAAGCCCACCGCGGGGACAATTACCTTGAACGGCAAAAGCATCCAGGGCCTAGAGTCCAACCAGATTGCTAAATTAGGGCTTGCGCACTCTCCAGAAGGACGGCGCGTTTTCTCCACCATGAGCGTAACCGATAACTTACTCCTGGGTGCATTTCCCAGACTGACAGGAAGTCGCCCCAAAGGTGATGTGAAAGGCGACTTAGAACGTGCAATGGAATTGTTCCCTAGACTTCAAGAGCGTCGCAACCAACTGGCGGGGACTTTGTCCGGGGGTGAGCAACAAATGTTAGCGATGGCTCGCGCTGTTATGCTCAACCCAGAAGTGGTTCTCTTAGATGAGCCCTCAATGGGACTTGCGCCTATTTTGGTTGAAGAAGTTTTCAAAATCATCCAACGCCTAAAAAGCGAAGGGGTTACCATGCTGCTTGTAGAGCAATTTGCTGCGGCTGCATTAAACGTAGCTGATTATGGGTATGTGCTTGAAAACGGGAAAATTTCAGTGCACGGTGAAGCCGAGCAACTGAAAAATGATCCCGCCGTTAAGGCCGCCTACTTGGGCACTGGTTCACATCACTAAGGTTAACTGCTGGCACAAAGCGTTGCTCATCAGCTCCTCTTTTTTTCCATCCATGGAGATTTTCAAATCATGCTGAATGAATCCAACGGTCGTCGCAGAGTATTAAAGAAAGTTATCCAAAGCGCTATCTCACTTGAGGCACTAAGCAAAGGATTATTAGGTGGACTGACTGGAATGAGTGCTTTTACCAGTCAAGCAGCTACCGCGGCCTGGCCAAGTAAACAAATTCACTTTGTTGTTCCCTTCTCCGCGGGAGGCGCCAATGATTTGATTGGACGGGCTGGGGGTGAAGGTGCAGCGAAGTATCTAAAACAAGTCATATTAATCGATAACAAACCCGGTGGTGGAACCACTTTAGGCGCTGACTTTGTATCCAAAAGCCCACCGGACGGATACACCTTTTTAATTAGTGCCTCAGGCGTCATTACAAACAGCTTGATCAAAAAATCAATGCCCTATAAAGACACTGATCTTGTACCTGTTGCGATGATAGCCCTTGCACCCTCGATCATCATCGTGCCTGAGAGCTCGCCTTATATGAGCCTAAAAGATTTGGTTCAAAAGTCTCAAACGGCAAATGGTCTGAATTTTTCCACCGCAGGTTCAGGCAGTACACCCCACTTTGTCGCAGAACTTCTTAATCTTAAACACAACGCTAACTTCAAAGCCGTTCCATTTAAGAGCGGATCTGAATCTTTAAATGCAGTTATTGGTGCGCAAGTTGATGCGACCTCTGAGGCAAGTAACATTGTTTTGCCTCACCTAAAAAGTGGACGTATTCGCGCCCTTGCAACCACTTGGACACAACGTTTAACCGCACTCCCGGAGCTCAAAACGGCTGTCGAGCAGGGTTTTACAGAATTAAAAATGGCACACTGGGCTGGTGTTCATGCACCTAAAGGTACCCCGGAAGCTATCCTCGATGCGATGGCCAAAGCCATTGATGCAGGAATGAAAGATGAAGCGACCGCAAGTCGTTTGCGCACAGGGGGAATTGAGCCCGTCGGAGGCACTAGAGAGAGTTTTAGCCAGTTTATAAACGCTGAGCGAACGAAATTAGCTATGGTGATTAAGCAGTCCAACATGGTTGAAGACTAAGATTTTGTGCATGGATTTGTAATTAACAACACCTAAGTTAAAGATTCCAACTAACGCTCTGCTAGAGCTAACTCAAGACTACTCAAATTGTTTCAGGCTAGTCTTTGGAATCAAGTACTGGAGTCAATTTAGACGCTAGTCGCTAGTCGTTAGTCATAACGCCGAGTTTCCGTTATTTCTAAAAACCGTTGGGTTAGGTAGTTTGCAATGGGGCGGTATATAACTATACAAACGACAGCAACAGGATAGGCCAGTGACCAAAGTTGGCTCCATTGTCCAAAAAATTGTTCTCCGTATCCCTGCCTGATTAGGGTAATGATCCCCGTTAGGGTGAGCGATGTGAAAAAGCCCATGAACACCGCAAATACAACAATAGGTTTTGCAAACATCAGTAAAGCGAAGGCTCGGCGCATTCGCACACAGCATGCAGAAGAAAGCAAGCCGTATCAATCATTAGAGAAGATATTGACAGATGCATCTAAATTATCCAAAACCATACCGCAACCCCTAGCTACACAACCCAAGGGGTCCTCAGCGATTAGAACGGGCAGGCCCGTCTCCTCTTGCACCAAACGGTCTAAGCCCCTTAATAGGGCTCCTCCACCGGTCATCATCACTCCCCGCTCAGAAATATCTGCTCCTAATTCTGGAGGGGTATTCTCCAACGCTAATTTTATGGCTGTAACCAGTTCATTCACAGGATCCGTCAAAGCCTCCATAATCTCGGACGAGGTGATCGTGAAGCTTTGGGGCATGCCCTGGTTTAAGTTGCGCCCATTAACTTCCATTTCAAGCACCTCTAGACCAGGATAAGCCATACCAATCTTGATCTTTAAGGTCTCTGCTGTTTGATCCCCAATCAAGATACCGTAATTACGTCTAACGTAAGTGACAATGGCTTCGTCAAATTTATCGCCACCAACTCTTACGCCCGATTTGTAGACCATGCCCCCTAAGGAGATTACACCTATCTCAGTAGTCCCTCCACCAATATCGACCACCATAGAACCCACTGCTTCGGATATGTTGATTCCAGCACCGATAGCAGCGGCGAGTGGCTCTTCCAAGAGAAAAACTTGCGAGGCACCAGCACCAAGAGCGGACTCTCTGATAGCTCTTCGCTCGACTTGCGTAGATCCACATGGCACACAAATCACAATGCGTGGACTGGGGCGAAGAAGTGAGTTTTTGTAAATTTTTTTGATGAAATATTTGATCATCAATTCTGTGACCGTAAAGTCGGCTATGACCCCGTCCTTCATCGGGCGGATAGCCTCTAGTCCAGCTGGCACTCGCCCGATCATTGACTTTGCCTCATTACCCACCGCTAAAACAGTGCGCTTAGCCCTAAATCCACCTTCGTTTTTAACGACAACTACCGAGGGCTCATCCAGAATCACACCTTGACCAGAAACATAGATCAACGTGTTCGCGGTTCCTAAATCAATCGCCATATCTTTAGAAAGAATTTTTACAAATTTTTCTAACATTAAAGGTCCCTTTGTGTGAATTGCGTACTCAGCAGATAATAAAATTTGTCAAATTCTAACTGTTTATGAGACTATAGATTTAAGGGGTAAGGCTGTTTTGTAACGAACTTGCTTTAATGCAAAACTCGATCTTATTTTCTCAATTCCAGGAATGGGCGTAAGCCGCTCCAAAATAAACCGCTCAAGGGCTGCAATATCGGCCACAGCGACGCGGATCAAATAGTCACTATCACCAGTCATCAAATAACACTCCATCACCTCCTCGTGCTTACAAATGCTAGCTTCAAATTCAGAAAGTGCAAGCTTGGATTGCTCTTTTAAGCTTATTGATATAAAAACATTCAGTCCTAAGCCTAGTTTGTGCGGATCAGATAAAGCAACATAACGCTTTATGACCCCTTGGCTCTCTAATGCTTTAACGCGCATCAGGCACGGAGAAGCTGATAGGTGAACCCTCTTTGCCAACTCCACGTTTGTCAAAGAGCTGTCCTCTTGGAGCTGTTCGAGGATTTTCAAATCAACCGCATCTAAATTCATTTAATTCTTCATTTTCTAAAATTAACAGAATTTTATACCTCAAAACATCCAATTCCGGGGATAAAAAGCATATTATTCGACAATATATCGTATAAAGTTACGTTATGAATACACCAAACAATAATGCGCCTTTATTCAGTCATCCTATAGAGCCGAATACGGACAACGATCCGGGTGAAACCCACGAATGGCTGGAGGCATTTACTTCACTCCTGAAGTCTCAAGGTACTGATAGAGCACATTACATCCTTAACGCCCTGCATACTCTGTCTTCAAAATTAGGTGTTAAGTGGTCCCCCAACCTAGTGACCCACTACATCAACACCATTGCTGTTGAAGAACAGCCCTCATTCCCCGGCGACTTAGCGATCGAGGAAAAATTGGGTTCGCTGATGCGCTGGAATGCATTAGCAATGGTTGCAAGAGCCAACGCGGCGTACGGGGAATTAGGTGGTCACATCTCAAGCTACGCTAGTGCTGCAGACTTATTTGAGGTTGGATTTAATCATTTCTTTAAGGCAAGAAATGACTCTCAAGTGGGTGACTTGATTTTCTATCAACCTCACAGCGCACCCGGCGTTTATGCAAGGGCTTTTTTGGAGGGCAGATTGAATGCAAATGATCTGTCCAGTTACAGACAAGAGATCACAGCACCTTCTAGAGGTGCCCGGGGTTTAAGCTCTTATCCTCACCCGTGGTTGATGCCCGATTTTTGGCAATTTCCAACGGGCTCAATGGGTATAGGCCCCATTAGCTCCATTTACCATGCACGCTTTATGCGTTACCTGACCCACAGAAAATTACTCGACTGCACGGGCAGAAAAGTATGGGGAGTATTTGGCGACGGTGAGATGGATGAGCCCGAGAGCATGAGTGCGCTAACACTCGCCTCTCGCGAGCGCTTGGATAATCTGATTTGGGTGGTCAATTGCAACCTGCAAAGATTGGATGGCCCTGTAAGGGGCAACGGGCGAATCATTGACGAGCTAGAGCAACTCTTTGTAGGTGCAGGATGGAAAGTCATTAAACTTATTTGGGGTAGTGACTGGGATGGACTTTTTGCAAGGGATGTGAACGCTGCGCTCATTAGAGCATTTTCCAATACGGTTGATGGACAAATGCAAACTTTTGCAGCCAAGGACGGTAGATTCAACAGGGATCATTTCTTTGGCCAGAATCCAGAATTAGCGCAACTTGCACAGGGCATGACAGATGAACAAATTGACAGGCTCAAAAGAGGCGGTCATGATTTGGTGAAGATCTACGCAGCCTATGCACAAGCCGCTAAACATAGCGGACAACCTGTTGTTATCTTGGCCCACACCAAGAAAGGCTACGGCATGGGTAGCGCCGGTCAAGGCAAGATGACAACCCACAGCCAAAAGAAGCTCGATGAAGCTGCACTTATAGAGTTTAGGAACCGCTTTAACCTTCCTATGACGGATCAACAAGTCATCGACCTAGAGTTTTACAAGCCGGAGGAAAACTCTGCAGAAATGCAGTACCTACACTCAAAGCGCGCCGCACTTGGAGGATACATACCGCAAAGGGTTAGTGACGCCCCTGTGATAAATATTCCAAAGATTGAGTCCTACGCAGCTTTTGCCGTTGATGCAAACGGAAAGGAAATGTCAACCACGATGGCGTTTGTTCGGTTGCTGGGCAATTTACTAAAGCAGCCAACGCTAGGACCACGCATCGTACCCATCGTAGCAGATGAGGCCAGAACTTTTGGTATGGCCAACTTATTCAAACAAGTTGGAATTTACTCAAGTGTTGGTCAGCGCTATGAACCCGAGGATATAGGATCTGTACTCAGTTATAGAGAGGCCTTGGATGGGCAAATCTTAGAGGAAGGAATCAGCGAGGCCGGAGCCATAGCCAGTTGGACTGCAGCAGCCACTAGTTACAGCGTCCACGGACTACCCATGTTGCCGTTCTACATTTACTACTCAATGTTTGGATTTCAAAGAGTGGGAGATGCGATTTGGGCAGCAGCTGATCAAAGGTCTAGAGGATTTTTGTTAGGCGCTACATCTGGAAGAACTACTTTGGGTGGTGAAGGTCTACAACACCAAGACGGCTCGAGCCACTTGATAGCTGCAACTATTCCAAACTGTAGAGCTTACGATCCAGCTTATGCCTATGAAATGGCAACCATCATTGATTACGGTATGCACGAGATGATGGAATTACAAAGGGATGTTTTCTATTACGTAACGCTCATGAACGAAAACTACGAACAGCCGAGCCTTCAAGATATTAATACTGAACACATCATCAAAGGTTGCTATAAATTCTCCAGCACCGATCAATCTGAAAAAGCCAAGAACAAATCCAAAGTTAAACGCGTAACCTTGATGGGCTCTGGAGCAATCATGACGGAGGTCGTTAAAGCTCAGACAATCTTAAAAGATCAAGGAATCGAATCGGACGTTTATAGCGTCACGAGTTGGAGTGAGCTGGCGAGGGATGGCTTAGAGTATGAAAAATTAGCCATCAAGGGTCAGCAAGCAGACCGAAGACCTTTCATTGAAACACAACTTATGCAAAGTTCAGGCCCTATCGTTGCCGCGAGCGACTACGTCAGAGCTTTGCCCGAGACCATCCGGGCCTACCTGCCCTTAGGGCGTAAATACGTGTGTTTGGGCACCGATGGATTTGGGCGAAGTGATACGAGATCTGCGCTCAGGGAGTTTTTCCAGGTCGATGCTGCTCATATTGCTGAAGCAGCTCTATATGCTCTCAAATAGGAGCTTATGTCGTAAAAAAAAATAGGAAATATATTAAAAAAATGTATAAAGACCTATCAAAAAGAAATGCATTAACCGTATATCGGGTAAATTTTAATATACCTGTATAAAATTGACTTAATGCATAAGACTCAGCTTTTAGCCACGAATATCAACCTTCGCCCAATCAAGCTGATAACTCAGTTAATGTTGCTGACGTTGAATTTGTCCGCAGCCATTGCTGAAAACAAATTCGAAGGACCGTATGAGCAAATGGGAATTGGTTTTAACAAAACCAATCTGAATTTATCCAGCACTCCTCTTAGTCTCAGCAGCGGGCAACAAATCGCAACTATAACGCCCTCCATCAACGACTCCTCGGGTCTAAGCGGCGTTATAACTGGCGGCTATTTAAAATCTATCAATGACGATTTTCTACTCGGCGTAAGCCTGGATGTCCACCCGTTCAAATCTTCCAATAACAACTACGGACTCTTTTTTTCTGCACCAGCATCCACAAGCATTAGCGGAAATTTACAAAATAGAGGTAATTACTCAATTAGCTTAACCCCGGCTTGGGTTATGACGCCTAACTCTTTGGCTTACCTTAAATTAGGATATGTTTGGGGAACAGTAGAGAAAAGTTACACGGTTACACCGCCTACTCCAGCACCCGTGACTAACGTCAATCAAAGTGTAACCCTCAGAGGATCAGATGTAGGACTAGGCTTTAGAAGTTTAATTTCAGATCAGCTTTATGCATTTAGCGAGTTTAATTTCGTGCAAAAAACAGACAACAATCAGTCTAACTCCATAACTCTGAGCTCTGGCCGCCAGGCCAATTATTCTGTAAGCTCAGGCGGTAGTTATTACAACTTATTAGTCGGAGTAGGCTACCGTTTTTAGTCGTTTCTCAACGGCTCACCCCCACCGGACCTGTGCTAATTCCTAATTTAAGAACTGCAGCACCTTGTCCATAAATAATTCATGTGACTCTAAGTGCGGCACGTGTCCAACATTTGGGACCGCAACAAGCGTTGCATGCGGAATAATTGACGCCACATCAGATCCAAGCTTCACAAAATCCCCCATCGACTTCACTGCATCAGCTGGTGCAAAACGCCTGCCAAAAACAGTATGATCGAGTTGACCAATGATCAACAAGGTTGGCGCTTCAATCAAAGGAAAATCTGAAACAACTGGGCGCTCTGCAATCATTTGAAAAGTTCGAGCAGATGTCATCGAAAACCGCTCATAGTCAGGACCATTTTTAATGCGGACATAGTTTTCCACAAAACTGTCAAATTGTGGCTGCCAGTTGGGAAAGTAGCTGTGCATAAACTTGCGATAACTTGCTTCAGTTTGTGCCATTTCCAGCTTTAGAAGCACTTCGTTGGGCTGAGCGGGTATTGCTTTACTGTAGTCCTCCAACCCGATCGGATTCTCCAGGACAAGCCTACGAACAGTTTTCGGATAAAGCCTTACAAAACGAACACCAACCATGCCACCCATTGAGTTAGCAACGACATTAACCTGCCTGACATGCAGATGCTTGAGTAACTGAAATGTATTTGCACAGAGATCATCAAAATGATACGCCACTTCTGGTTTTGAAGACTTCCCAAAACCAATTTGATCTGGCGCAATTACACGGTAACCCGCCTGCGTTAGATCCTTGATTGTTGAACCCCAGTAATCGCTTGAAAAGTTTTTACCGTGAAAGAGAATCACGTTCCCTCTTGGTTTTCCAACAGGCATCACATCCATATAAGCCATTTTTACCTTAACACCACCCAGTTGTGTATCAAAAAAATGAACAGGATAGGGATACTCCAATTGCGTAAGATTAAGATCAAGCGGGGGCGACTTGGCATACAGCTCTACTTCCGCCTCTTGGGCTCCAGAGGGTGACTGAGTAGCCTGGTTGGACACAACCTGTGCTATTGAAATTTTTGTAACACAAAAAATAAAGCCCACAAAAATAACAAATAACTTAAAACGAATCATGAATGCGTCCTCGAGTAAAAGAAGAAGGAGAAGTTATCCTCTCAGCAGAGGCCCATTGGAGGTGAGTGTACTTCAGGCTGATTTAACGAAAAAACAAGTTCTCAATAACGGTGTTCCCAAACTAGATCTTCATGATTCTCAAATATTCAGAGGACCAAAAGCACAATCAAGCTTGAAGATTTAAAAAACCACCAGAGGATTGCATACTTTTCATGTTGGTTTCAAAATTTTGCAAAAATGAAATCAATGATGAAGACCCACCGCTGCCCCCTTGGGAGGCAATTAATTTATCGTAGCTGCTTTGCAAATCAGATACGTGAGGATCTTTCGAAGTTGTATTTGATGTTGCATTGCTATTGCCTGCTTCGCTAGCACTTGTGTTCAGTCCTGAAGCCGCATTGGGATCCTTGGCCAGTTGCTGTATCAACGACTGAAGTCCGCTAGACATTTGATTTGAGCTTGAGTTGCCGTAAGGATTGGTTTTAGAGGACGCACTGGAGACAGCGTTTGAGGTACCACTTGAATTTTTTGATTGTAATGTGGTTAGTAAATTATTTAAAAAATTGTCCATATTCTGGGCAATTTCTTGTGCTGGGCTAACCATCCCAGCTGGGGACGGTGAAGATAAACCAGCTAAAGTTGTTGCATTTCCTGAATCGACACCGCTAAGGGAGAGTGCACTAAATAAGGAATCGTTTAATCCAGAGCTGGTAGATGAGCTACTGCCGTCACCGAACAAAGGATTACTGATGCTAGATTGACCTTGCAGGGTTTGCAAAGCACTGGTGATTTGTTGCGCTTCAGAGAGATGGCCACCGTTTAAGGCGTCTCCTAGTTTTCCCATCAAAGTTTGCATAGAGGCATCAGAATTAGCGCCAGAAGCACTCTGAGACAAAGCTGAGAAGATATTCTTTGCCCCGGATAAATCACCGCCGTTCAAAGCCGAGCCTAGGGACTGCAAATTGGCGTTACTGGCTACTGAACTGCTAAAAGCTACATTTTGACTGTGTAGATTTGTATTTAAGGAACTGATACTCATTGTATGGACCGCACATAAAGGCGTTGGAATGATTGATAAATCAATACATGCATAAAACGTGCCTTTAGAAATCCGATATCTGCTAGGCGTCCAACTGCAGATTTCAACCCAAGAATAGGCTAATAAGTGAGGTAATTAATATAAAAGAATTCTCTTCTTAACAGTTCAAGTTACGCCCTAATACAGATTGGCAACAAATTGCCACCCCTTCTTTACATAGGCGGCTTAAACCCATCCCGCCCCACTGTCATTCTTGAAGCTTTGGGTTTACCGTTTTTTTCAGATGCAACGACAATTGCATTGGCACCAGGGAGGAGCAAACTCGAGTTACCAGGCCTGTAGCTGACGATGGGAGCGCTTTCAGGGACAAAAACAACTTTCTCTCCGTCCTTGTACTTCAAATGAAGCTCCCTTGCCCCCCCAACGCTAATCAACTCTTCAACATTTGCATTGGTCATTGTGCTGCCAGGTTCGCTGTCCCAGGGCCTATGCCCTTCCCCCGTTCCGCGCATGGATTCAGGAAAAACATGGACTTCTATTGCAACAAGCCTACCATTACTATCTGCCAAGGCTGCAGTGCCTATGTATGAATTGCGCTCGATCATAGACATCGCAATGGGATAAACCTCTTGAATGCTAAATTGATCGTCAAACTCAATTGTCAAAATCTCGCCTCCTCTTTCCTTGAAAACAATTGCGCGATCATTGGCCTCCAATATTGTTCCGCGCAATCGAAAACTTTGAGCAGCCTGAACGGGAGCAGTGTTTTGAGCAACTGCCAAATGTATTGACGCAAATACAAAAGCCAAGGTAATTACAAAACGACTTTGAATATGCAACATATTTACCCCACAGAATAATTTAAAAAATTCAGGCTTAATTAATATTCAGGGAGCCGCTGGAGCAACGCTTAAACGCCCCTCTACTCCGTGCTTTGAAATAAGTTGTGCGACAAAGCCAGAGGCCTTGGAATTCTCCGTGAAACTCTTCAAAAAGGCAAAGCCCTGCTCATTGCCTTTCTTGGTAGCAATAGCTTGTTGTACGGTCATAAAATGACCATCCAATATCCTGTGGTTCGGGTGTTTTTGTAGATCCGTGATTAAGCCGGGCTTTAGACCTGCAAGGGCATCTAGTTTTTCGCTCATAAATAACTGGAGCGAGGATTCCAGACCATCCGCTCTTATGAGCTCTGCGTTTTTAATATTGCGATCCATCCATAATCCGTAAGCACCTACGCCAAAGACTGCTATTCGAACGCCTTTGCTATCTACTTCAGCGACCGTTTTAAAACGAGAATCTTTAGGGACCATGTAAGTCGCCTCAATCTCTACATATGCTGGGGCAAAATCAATGCGTTCAGCTCGAGCCGGATCAGAGCCAACTAACACGATGCCGCACTCGCCGGTAGCAGCTGCATCGACCGCTTCGCCTTGGTTTTTAAATGGCTTTAGGACTAGTTTCACACCTAAGTTATTGGCAATCGCCTGTGCCATATCAGGTGAGACACCGGCAGGTCCGCCCTCAGCATTTGTACCTGTAACCAGCAAAAAATTGCCCGTATAAATAGCCGCATTCAAAACACCATTCGGTGCTAATTGTTGAAGAATTCTAGGATCCATTGTTTGAGTCCAGCCTGTGTTTGAAAAAATTAAAAAAGATAGTACAGTCGCAAAGCCTAAAGCGGTGCGGCATTTACTAAAGATCAAATATTTATTCATAAAAATCGTAGTCTAACGAGCACTAAGGTCTAAATAAATTATTTATCCTACTGATTGATATCTAACAAACAAAGGATATCAGACATTGCATTAGACGAATACCTTTCTTGCACTGTTTTTACATGTCGTTAACACTGAGCTGCGACTCAAATACGTTAAAGCTCAATTATTAGCGAATGAACTTACAGTCTACTTTTTCGATCTTGTTTAAGGTGTGTTTGTATGAAAACAGCTGGCTTGTTCGGGTATTGAGTTCAAAAATATTTTCGTAGGAAAGTCCCTGAAAAGTGAACTTCATGAATTCACGATATGAATAAAAACTACCAACAATGTTGTAAGGGACTCGTCCGATATCGCTACCGTCTTCTTTGGATCCAACAAAAACCCAGCCATCATAAAACAAGTATGTATTTTGTGGGCACTTCCATAACTTCCCCTTAGTCAATGCAACGTTTAGGATACTTTGCATTGCCTCCTTGTTATCTTGTTGGATGGAGTTGTAGATTTGTCGATCTCTGTCAGTATTTTGGTACATACGGTCTGCATCTTGAGCTAGACTGATACTAGCGCTAAAAAACAGAGTCAAAAAAATAAACTTCATCACTTGATTAAACAAATAAAAATTTGGAGTGAATAATGATGTGCCGTACTTAAATCATTGACGCAAACCTTTCCCCTTTATTTTTATTCCTTGCCGCCTTGGCTAACGACAGGTCCTGTTTTTGTAGTTTTTACTAAAACTCCAGCACGCCAGTACCCCTCACGAATAAGATCTCCATTTTTGGCATATTCTGTGCCCGCCCCGTCTCGAACGCCCATTTCAAACACACCGACAAATCTTGTACCGTCGTGATAGCGCATATCGCCGTGTCCATGTGGACGACCCTCCTTGAAATCTCCCTCGTAGCTTTGACCAATAAAATGCGGTCCGTTGTATTCGCGCTTAACGCCGCGACAATCGGTCCAGCGCACCTTGCTGTAACTGCCTTTGCATAGGGGCAACTGCTTTTGAGTTTCAGTGCCGCCCTCTTTGGAGCCCTCTGACTGAGTACGTTCCTGTAATGCTTCCTTTAGGTCTGAGACCGCTAATGCAGGCTTGGCAATTTCTAGTGGCACTTCCTCCTTAGCTAGAGCATCCGTTCCATAGCCACAATTGAAAAGATTGAGTCCAATGAATAATACTGAGTAAAGGTTTAATTTCATATCGAAAATCCAAGTTAATTGCCTTACGGCATCTCTAGTTCTACTGGTCAAAAATGGTATTCCGCCCCTAACACAACTGGCGCAATAAGTTGATGAGTACTCCATTTTCTTACATCGTCTAATAACTGTGGTGCGCTGAGCTGGCAACCCTACTCACGCATCTTGGGGGGCTCGAGCAGGGATGGCAGCCCAAATTCAAACACTGTGAAATATGCAACACACCAGCACTTGAAATTACAAAAACCACCTAGGCAATTAGGTAATCTCAAAATTAGACCTACCAATATCTTGCACACCATAGGGTTATAGGCGTCCAGCAAGATCCAGGCACCTATAATTGAAGCGTTTCACTTTAAGCGCAAGATCTGCGGTGAGCCCCTATTTTAAGCGCCTTTAGCTAAAACTCACTAATCCTATAATTTTGCTTTATTTTGCCCGAGAAATACCCACCGATGAAATCTACATTCTTGACGCCATCTGGATACAAATTTAAAAGACTATTTTATCTTCTGCTTCTCGCTTTAGCATTACTGAAAACACCCTCACATGTTCAAGCAGACGAGAAAACAGGAACTGAAAAATTTGTCTTCATGACAAATTGGTTCCCTGAGGCAGAGCACGGAGGCTTTTACCAAGCGCTGGCAACGGACCTTTACAAAAAAAATGGACTCGATGTAACCATCAAGATGGGAGGCCCTAGTGTCAACATTATTCAAATAATGGCTGCAGGGCAAGCCGACTGCATCATGGGCGGGAGCGATCTCCAAATGATTCAAGTAAGGGAGTCGGGAGTGCCTGTTGTTAACGTAGCAGCGATTTTTCAAAAAGATCCTCAAGTCATTATCACCCACGAAGATGTTACCAACCTTAAACAACTAAAAACAAAGACATTGCTGATTGTTCCATTTGCTCGGCAAGGTTTTTGGCCATGGATGAAGAACACTTTTGATCTTAAGGATGAACAAACAAGGCCCTATACCTTCAACATTCAACCATTTATTGCGGATAAAAACGTCGCTCAACAAGGTTATTTAACCTCTGAGCCCTATTCCATTCAAAAGGCAGGGGTAAAAGCAAACGTATTCTTATTGAGCGACTTAGGATACCCGGCCTATTCAACTACGATAACTTGTCTTGATAAAACTTTAACTGTTAGGAAATCTGCTGTAGCCGCGTTCGTAAAGGCTTCCATTGAAGGCTGGAAAAGTTACCTGGATAATCCAACCCCCGGAAACACACTCATACAGAAAGAAAATCCGGACATGACCTCCGCCCAACTGGGTTATAGCCTTTCAAAGCTGAAGGAAAAGGGCATTGTTACCAGCGGCGATGCTGGCAAACTAGGAATTGGTATCATTACAGATCAGCGCGCAAAAGCAAGCTTCGATATGATGGTTAGCCAGAAAATTATTGACCCAACCAAGGTGAAAGTTACAGACACTTACACAACTGAATTTGTTAAGAATCTACACATACTCCCCTAACGGTGTTTCTACCCAAAAGTCTACCCAACATAATTTAGAGTCCCACTTCACACTCAAAACTTCATCCTAAATGGACCAGGTCCAACCTACTTCATCACATCCAACTAGGCTTGCCGTTGATATAGACTCGGCCAGCAAGATATACACCGATGGCACTCAAGCGCTTTTGCCCGTTGATTTGCAGATCAAAAAGGGGGAGTTCGTCAGTTTACTGGGTCCATCGGGTTGCGGAAAAAGTACTTTATTAAAAATGATTGCGGGCCTGACTAAGCCAAGCAGTGGGAACATACGAATTGAGCAACGGGACAGTGAAAAATCAGAAAAGCTGCACGTTAACTCGGGCGTCAGTTCATCCACCTTACCTCGACTCTCGTTTGTATTTCAATCTCCAACGTTAATGCCATGGGCAAACGTTAGGGCGAATGTTCGTCTTCCCCTTGATTTAGCGGGTATTCCTAAAGTAGTTAGCAACGCAAGAGTCAACGACATACTTGCTAAAGTTGGATTGAGTGATTTTGCCGATTCACTCCCGCGAAAGCTATCAGGGGGAATGCAAATGAGAGTCTCTATTGCGCGCGGATTGATTACACAACCAGATATTCTTTTAATGGATGAGCCCTTCGGCGCTCTAGATGAGATTACCAGACATAAGCTCGACGCTGATTTACTGGCTTTATGGAAAAAGGAGAACTTAACTGTAATATTCGTAACCCACTCTATTCATGAGGCCGTATTCTTGTCAAGTAGAGTAATTATGATGGCATCCAGGCCAGGCAGAATTACAAATGAATTTATGATTGAAGCTGGCTACCCCAGAAGCCAGGACTTTATGTTGACGTCTCAGTTTATGGAATATGCCCGTCAACTACAGGAGAGCCTTCAAAATGCCAGCCATACAAATTTATGAACAATTAAGAAAATGAATGACCGTTCTGTATCCAAGGAAATAGTTGAAAAATTGCTAATTCCCATACTACTGGGCTTAGCGATAGTCGCTTCCTGGCAAGGGATAGTTTATTACCTGGACATAGCACCTTATTTATTGCCCAGTCCCACTCTCATCGGATTCACCCTGATAAAGGACTGGTCTTTACTAGGATCAGCTCTATGGGTAACTACTCAAATTACAGTTCTTTCGTTCTTATTAGCTGTTACTCTGGGCGTGCTGATATCATTTGTTTTCATACAAAGTCCCATACTAGAGCGAGCTCTCTTTCCATATGCTGTACTCCTCCAAGTAACACCTATTGTCGCTGTCGCCCCTCTCATCATTATTTGGGTTAAAGACACGAACTTATCACTAATACTTTGCGCCTCATTAGCCGCATTGTTTCCAATTATTAGCAATACAACAACCGGTCTTAAGAGTGTTGATCCTGATTTAATGAGTTTTTTTAAGCTACAAAAGGCAACCCGTTTACAGGTATTGATTAGGCTGCGTATTCCCAGTGCACTGCCTTATTTCTTTGGAGGTCTTCGCATTTCAAGCGGTCTAGCTCTCATAGGAGCAGTTGTGGCTGAGTTTGTAGCGGGTACCGGTGGAAGCGGCTCAGGACTAGCTTATCAAATATTGCAAGCGGGATTTCAACTTAACATCCCCAGAATGTTCGCGGCACTTTTTTTAATCTCGCTTACAGGGATCTTTTTATTCATGTTCATGACTTGGTTGACTCGTATTGCGTTAGGTGAATGGCATTCCAGCGAACTCAACTTGGATACCTGAGCCGATAACACAGGAAACAAGTTTTCCTTGCTATTGGAATAAAATCAAAAAATCTAACGCAAGATAGAAAAATTACAGTATTGTCATTTTTCACAATTTCAATCCTCTTTAAACTGCAGTCTAATGAACTCATAGCCTAAATTCATTATGTATTTAGAATGAATCAACATCTAACCTAGCTATCTCAAAAAAATATGACTCGCGTGCTACTGGTTGAGGACGAACAAAAGATTGCTGATTTTGTAATACATGGATTGCAAAGTGAGGGGTTTGATGTAGTGCACGAATGCGACGGATTGATGGGACTTGAGACTGTCCTTCACAAAGAGTTTGATTTAGTACTACTCGACATTATGCTGCCCGGTAAACCGGGTACCGAAGTCATACAAAGCATGAGAGAGAAGGAAATAAAAACACCAGTCATTATGCTGACTGCAAAATCGGAGTTATCAGATAAATTGCTAGGGTTCCAATTAGGGGCGGACGACTACCTTGCCAAACCTTTCTTTATGGAAGAATTAATAGCAAGGTGCAAAGCACTCTTAAATAGAAATCAAAATACAAATACTGACATAATTTCAGTTGGTGAGTTAACGTTGGATAAAATTGTTCGACGCGTAAACTGGCGTGGGCGGTCAATGATTCTCAGTCAAAGAGAATTTACCCTTTTAGAGTATTTAATGCGCTCACCGGGTAATGTTTTCTCCAGGCAACAAATTATGCAATTCGTTTGGGGAATTGACTTCAATACGCAAACCAATATAGTTGACGTTTGCATTCAAAGGATCAGGCGTAAACTAATAAATACTGAAAAAAATGACCTTAGCGAATTCCCTATTGAATCAATAAGAGGCATTGGGTACAAAATTAAAAAATGTGACTGATGATAAAGTCCTTCAAATTGCATATTATTTTGCAACTCATCGTACTTTTATGCATTTACATTTATATAAACAGAGTTTTTTCTCAATACCTTGCATTTGAATTCATTCAAGACAAAGTTAATGCCGAATTGGTTCAACTTATTGAGGATGAACGAATATTCACGGCGGATAATGTTGAATCTAAGACAAGTTTTTTCTCCAATACTAAATTTAATTCTCTAGTTAAATGTTCTGCAACACATGAGTCAAAAAATGAGCTATGTGGACGGTTTGAACAAAGCCTAATTGACTGGAGTGTTATTAAAACGCAAGACTCAAAGACTTTTGAATTTGGCAAACTCTCACTAAGTGGTGTGGTGTGGCACGTAATCCGTAAGAAAAATACGCCTCGAGATGATTACCTCGCAATTGATGAATCTGAAATTAATTTTGTTCTATCAAGCACCTGGGAAATAAGGGACTATGTCCAAAGCCGAGTCTTACCGCTAATGGCTTTTTTGTTGATATTGGTTAGTTACTACCTATCTACTCATATCGTCAACATCATCAATAAAATAAAAACAATTATCAGCAATACCGATATCAAGAATCTCAACATAGAAAATCAATCCGTTTCAGTTCACTATGAATTTCAACCATTTATTGATGTTTTCAACGATCTGAGAATTCGACTTAAAGCAAGTTTTGATCAGGCCTCAAGATTTTCAGCTGAAGCATCACATGAACTCAGAACACCACTCACTATTTTGCGGGGATACTCTGAAAGGGGAATAAAGAACTCAGATGAAAACTCGAACGAGCAGATTCAATTTATCCTCATGGCCGAGGAAATAGACCGGCTTATCAATATTACAGATAAACTTTTGATACTTGCCCGCTCGGATGCAGGGCATTTAGAGCTTTCCCCCTCTTTGGTAAACCTTACCGACATCTTTGAGCAACTTGCGCTTGATGCCGAGATCATCAATCCAGACTTGCGAATCTCCACAAATATTCAAAAAAAGGTTCTTTGGGAATGCGACCATCAGCTCATCCACCAACTCATATATAACTTATATTCCAACGCTTCTAAATACAATACAAAAAATGGATGGATTCACTTCGCACTCAGTCAATCGAGTAACCTCTTAACATTTGAGATATTGAACTCATCTGACAACGTATCAGTCGATCTTCCCAAAAAAGCCTTCGATCGGTTTTATAGAGGCGAAGAATCGCACACGAGAAAAATAGAGGGCACGGGACTGGGACTTAGTCTTTGCAAGGAGATAGCCAAAATTCATGGGGGGGATTTAACCTTATCGGTCAACGCTCACCAACACGTCAGCGCAAAGTTTTCCGTGAATTTTTAAAATACACCGTCTTGGCTAACCGGGACTAATCAATGCTCATTAATTCACAGCAACCGAGTGGTCCCCTTTCACTTGGATATTTGTGAAAAATTCACCCGCCCTCTGATAAAGTCATCTTGTATGCGTGATATATTATCTGGCATGCAAAAAATAGCCTTTTATTTGATCTTATTTATTTCCTGCTTTACAGGCAAATCATACGCTGAATTGACCCAAGGACCTCCACCAGAGGGATTCTCTGGAGACGTAGGGCTTGCTGTCTTCTCTCAGAACTCAATTACACAAGGCGGCTCATCAGCCACTCAGGCTCTCCCCTACGTTTATTTTGACTACGGTCGATACTTTGCACGAATCGATACCTTTGGAATCAAAACGGTCCCTCTCGGTTATGGATACCTGGAGTTCAGCGGCAAGTACAACGCTGAAGGATTTACGCCTAAAGGCACCTCCTACAGCCTTTTAAATCAACGAGATTTACCCATCCCATTAGGTATAGGTACTTTTCAGGTAACACCTATTGGTGCCTTCTTCTTAAACGCCTACGGCGATGTAGCAGCCTCAAAGGGAAAAATGGCTGAGTTCACCTACGCTGCAGAGTTGGAGTTACCCCTATCAGTCAAGATCTACCCACTCGTTGGTTTTGACTACAAGGACAAACAGTATTTGAATTACTTTTACGGTGTAACTTCTCTTGAAGCACAGCGCTCAGGAATCAACTCCTACACTCCTAGTGATGGTACGTCCCCCTACGCTGCGCTTATCGTTGAAGTCCCAATGAGCGAGCACTGGATACTCAATACATTTTTAAAGCGCAAATGGCTTGCATCCACAATTGTCAACAGTCCCCTTGTAACTGAGCGTTTTGCGAACAATTTTTTTATTAGTTTAAACTATCGTTTTGAATAGTATTCCTTCTGTCTAGAGAGTCAAAACCATGCATGATATTTCGTGGCTTCCCCACCAAGGTCTTCAAATCATTTTTGTATTCTTCTTGTCTTTTATCATAGGACTAGAGCGTGAGGCAAAAAAACAAGACGATGACAAATTCTCTTTTGGAGGCGTTCGCACCTACCCGTTGATTGGACTTATTGGATTCTCTATTGGAGCGATTGCCGAAGGTCAGCTCCTTTTCATCTCTATTGGCCTGGTAGTTATTTCTCTTTTCTTATTAATGGCTTTTTGGCACAAGCTGTCCACAGCGGGATACTCGGGTATCACCACATATATGGCGGCTTTGTCCACTTACATTATCGGAGTCAGCATATTCAAAGATTTATTTTGGATTGCGGCTACTTTAGCCGTCATCAATGTTTTATTGCTTGAGCTTAAAGTATGGCTTGAGATGCTGGCCAAAAGAATTGATGAGGGTGAGATACTTACTTTTGCAAAATTTTTAATGCTACTTGCCGTCATATTGCCTCTTTTACCCAACGAGGCGTTCACCCAGTACAAAATAAATCCATTCAAAATCTGGCTTGTTGTGGTTGCAGTGAGCGCAGTTTCTTACGGTAGCTACGTTTTACAAAAACTCTCCAAGGGCTCCAAGGGCCTGCTTCTCACGGCCTTACTTGGGGGGTTGTATTCTTCAACAGTCACGACTATTGCACTTGCAAGGAAATCTCAGGAGGAGGATGCGCCTAAGCTGATCTCTGGGGTTATTTTAATGGCCTCAGGGATGATGTACCTGCGTATCATCGTATTGCTTGCGCTCTTTAACCCAATCATTATGCAAGTGCTGTGGATACCCTTTGTTGCGCTTGCTCTTTTATCTATGGTTGGTGGGTACGCATGGTCTCGTATGGGAGACGTCAGAATACACGAAGTTCAACATGATTCAAAAGGTCGTAACCCACTTGAGATCAGATCTGGACTCGTATTTGCGATGCTGTTTGTAGTAATGTTAATTGCTACAAACCTAGCCATTGAGTACTTAGGCAATAACGGGGTCTACACGTTAGGATTGATCATGGGTGTCGCAGATGTTGATCCATTTATCATGGGGCTCACACAAACAGTACCCTCGCTCACGCCCGGCACCGTTGCGGCGGTTGGAATATTGATTGCAACATCCACCAATAACGTAGCTAAGGGCTTCTATGCGTACACCTTAGCAAGCAAAGAAACAGCTAAAGCTAGTTTGCGCTTAATGGTGGGCTTAGCTTTAGCAGGGATGGTTCCTGCGCTTTTCTTAATTTTCTAAATTAGCAGTAAAGCGTTTCATTTTCTAAGCACTGATCTAAGCATTACCCTTCTTTGCACTAAATATGCTTAGAGTTCAAAGCACTTCAGGCTTGACCACTATCTTGATACGGTTGGGAGCATGGATAAACCAATCCATTGCCCCAGGACGACTACAGTCATCCACAGAAATATAGAAAGCAGCGCTGACCATTTTCCTGACCAGAAAAAACTTATTTGATGTAATTTTTGCCGAAATTTACCCACACCAGCTAAATTCCCTGTGCTGATCCGAGCAGCGTGCGAAGGATCATAAGCCTCGGCTCTGCCACTAAACCATAATTGAAAAACAAGCATATTGGTACCAGACAAGATTAACAATAGAATTTTGAACTGGAAATAAATATTGTGCGCATAATTTACAGCGTTTGAAGTAAACAAAGCCAGCCCTGTGAAAAATGCAATGACAAACATTGACCAAGTAATGGGTAAAAGTTCCTTCGAAAATCTTCTGATATCTCTGTCCTTGTACGCTACACCCAGAATTCTCAAATCAACCCAAACGATACTACCCAAGAAAACAGTGACCGCTAATACATGCAGGCTCACAATCACGGGGAACAGCCACTCTATTTCACGAATGTTTGTAGAGAGTGCGGTCTCATACAACCATGTCAAAAGTCCATCCAATTCCATAAACACAATAAATACCTCTTTAACAACTCACCCAGAATCTCGCCAGTTTGGCCCATCACATACAGGCCCTAGGTGTAGGCAATCATCCGCCCAGCAATAACTAAGCAAATTAACAGTAACAACAAGGTGATGGAGAGAATACGTCCTTGAGTCTGAATGACTCTTTCTGGACCGTACCCACTTCTCCAATCGGTCAAAGGATTAACCAATCGTTTTTTTATAAATTGCAGATTGAGTAACACGACAACCAATAGGATCATTTTTATTTGAAATGAAGTATTGGCCAACGCGCGTGAAGGCTCCCCGATAATTAGTATCAAGCCAGAGCCTAGCAGCACAAGTAAAGAGATTCTAAAAATTGGCCAACACCTATCAAATGTAGAAGAAAATGGTTGTTCAGAAGCGAAATAGCCTAGCAATCGAAGTGCAATCATAAGCAGCACAGACAATGCGGCCGAAACGGCAAAGATGTGGATTATTTGAGCGCTCGGCACGAGCCATCCAGAGGACATAATGAGTTGGCTGAACTGCGTATCTCCAAGCCATAAGCAAAATTGATTCAGAGTCGCATTTGTCATACCAAACTTTTAAATACCAAACAAAATTATAGAAATACAATTGTATTGACTTATTCGCTCCATATAGAGCTGTTCATTTCAAAATAATTCGGGTAAGATTAATGAATTGCATATCTCAAAGTTGCTTTTTGAGAATTATTTTTTGTACAAATGAGATATAACTACAACCATGCATCACCTTAAATTCATCCTAAAGCTATTCCCTTGTCTAGCTTTGATATCCGCAATCTGCGCCTGCACAACGACCGAACAAAGAAAAGAATGGGCGGAAAAAAGGTTTGGTCCAAAGTGTGAGTCCGTAGGCTATAGATCCCAAACACCTGCCTACTTTGAATGCGTTGCAGATGAGGACCGGACTTGGCGAATTAACCAAATGGAGAAACGTACACCCTATGAAAATTGGATGCCGATGACTTACCTACCCTCCATTACTGATGAGAAGAAAGAGTA
This sequence comes from uncultured Burkholderiales bacterium, assembly GCA_903949285.1. Classification (GTDB taxonomy): domain Bacteria; phylum Pseudomonadota; class Gammaproteobacteria; order Burkholderiales; family Burkholderiaceae_C; genus Limnohabitans. The sequence goes on along the minus strand of CAJAYT010000046.1, from coordinate 10,944 downwards.
GCCTTTGAATTTTGAGCTTGGCCTCAAGCTTAATGAGGCCAAGCTGATCCGTTTAGAGCGGGGTCTTTTGGCCGTCTTTATAGGTATAAAGCGTGGTGGCAGGGTTTTTCATCTCCCCATTGGCCTCGAACGAAATTTCTGAGGTGATTCCCTTCAAGTGCGTCTCTATCAGCTTAGGTGTATACACCTTAGGGTCAACAGAATTCGCGCGCTTCATAGCGTCTACGAGTACAAATGTCGCATCATAGGTGTAGGGTGAGTAAACCTGGAACTGACCCGGATATTTTGCATCATACCTCTTCCTCCATGCCAAGCCTCCTGGCATTTTGGACAATGCAGCACCACCTTCAGCACAAACAACGTTCGACAGTGTCTTAGCGCCTCCTGAGAGCTTCGCGACTTCAGCGGTACATATCCCGTCACCCCCAAAATACTTCACATTATTTAATCCCAGTTGCTCCATTTGTCTGAGCATTGGACCACCTTGGGGATCCATGCCGCCGTAGAAAATAGCGTCTGGTGTTTTTGCCTTGATGGCGGTCAATATAGCCATAAAGTCAGTTGCCTTATCGTTGGTGTATTGCTCATCAACCACTTGTATGCCTTGGGCAAGGGCTGTTTTCTTGAAAACTTCTGCAACCCCTTGTCCATAAGCAGTGCGATCATCAATGATGGCAACTTTCTTGAGGTGCAAGTTATTGGCTGCGTACATCGCCAATTGCTTGCCAAGCGTATCATCATTGGCGATGATTCGGTAGGTGGTTTTGTAGCCTGGTTTTGTAAGAGCTGGGTTTGTAGCTGCACCTGTTACGTGTGGAATACCACAGTCGTTATAGATTTTCGAAGCAGGAATTGTTGTTCCAGAATTTAGGTGCCCGACCACTCCGGCTACTTTTGAGTCACACAACTTTTGAGCCGCCGCGGTGCCCTGCTTAGGATCTGCGGCATCGTCTTCGGCTTGAATTTCAAACTTAATTTTCTTTCCACCAATGACAGGATTTTGTGCATTGATATCTTCAATAGCCATGCGCACACCGTTCTCATTGTCTTTGCCGTAGTGGGCCTGGGCACCACTTAGAGGGGCTACGTGGCCAATTTTAACAATTTGCACTTCTTGGGCTGAAGCAGCGGAACAGGCAAAGGCTGCTGCTATACACGCACTAACGGTTGAAGTTGAAAACAATTTCGATTTCTTCATATGCATCCTTTTTGAAATGACAATTAAAAATAACAAACTCACCTATTTCTCTGTGACCCCAGAAAACCCTCTTGACTTAAAACTTCATCAACTGCTTCACGCATCAAATCTGGCAATATATTCACCAATCTCGCGTGGACGATCTGAAGCACAGCGTCGGCTAAATCTTCAACTTGTGCAGGGCGAATTGGAGTCGAAACATCCCGTAATTCATCCAACAAAGGTGCTGATTCATCGATCAACTCCTCAACGCTAATGCTTCTTGCACCGTCTAGAGGGACCACCTCACTTAGAGTTGGAATAAGTTGATCTGGGACTTTTGAATTCATCACAATTTACTTAATTTCATGCGTTGAGATGGGATAACCCCTTTGCGAGTAATGTCGCCAACGAACCCTTGCTTTTGATTTGTCTTGGTCTTCATTGCCAACAACTTCAATCACCCGCTCAAACTTCTCATATCCAGAGGCAATCTCATCATCCATATTAAGTAACACTTGGTGATGCGGCAAAAGATCGAAAGAGTCTATATTGGAAGTTAGAACTATCGGACTAGCATTCAAAAGCTCAGACTCTGCGTCTGAGTTGCAGTGAGGGATGAAATCAGTGGTTGAAATACTCCACAACGCTTGATCAAGTTGCTGGAGTAAATCGGCAGATCCTTTGACAACGACTTTTGCTTGTGAGGTGTAGGCTTTGCGTAACAAGCGGCAACAGTAGTCCATTTTGTTGTTGGCGTTTAAATGGAATGTGATTTCAGTCATTGAACTCGATTTTAGCAATTTCTTTCTCTGACGCCTCATAACTAGTGCCTAGTCACTAGTTACGAGTGGCCCACCCTCGCTAAAGGTACGAAATTAACCAGCGCGGCGACTTACTTTAACGGTCTTAGCCCCGCGCGGTGTGCGCGCACTTGTCTTGGCAGCTGTGCTTGAACTCTTTTGTGGCTTGGCCGTTTTAGCCGCTTTGGGGGTACCTTGGGAATGATTCAGTAAATACTCCATTAAAAGTGCAACCGGTCTACCGGTAGAGCCCTTCGCTGCGCCACTATTCCAAGCGGTACCCGCTATATCCAAATGCGCCCAGGCAAATTCATTGGCAAAGCGTTGTAGAAACTTTGCAGCTGTAACACTTCCCGCGGACCTATCGCCAACATTAGCGACATCAGCAAAATTTGACTTAAGACCCTCAGCATACTCATCATCCAAGGGCATGCGCCAGCAAATATCTAGCGAGGCGTCACCGGCTTTTTCTAATGCGTCTGCAAGTTCGTCATTGTTTGAGAACAGGCCACTCCTCAGGTGTCCCAAAGCTATGACACAAGCCCCTGTTAGAGTAGCAATATCAATCACCGCTTTGGGTTTATAGCGCTTGGCATAGGTCAGCGCGTCACACAAAATTAACCGACCCTCAGCATCTGTGTTCAAAATTTCTATGGTTTGTCCACTCATACTGGTGACGACATCCCCGGGTTTTATAGCCAAACCATCAGGCATATTTTCACAAGTTGGGATCAAGCCGACCACGTGCAACTCACTGGGTCTTAAAACCGAAAGTGTTTTGAATACACCAAGCACACTTGCAGCGCCGCACATATCAAACTTCATCTCATCCATACCAGCGCCCGGTTTTAGAGAAATACCACCAGTATCAAAGGTGATTCCCTTACCAACCAGTACTACAGGAGCAGAGGACTTGGCCTTTGCACCTTTGTATTCCATGGTGATGAAACGCAACGGTTCAGCAGACCCTTGGGCGACTGACAAAAAGGATCCCATGCCCAGTTTCTCCACCTCCTTGGGACCCAATACATTGACCTTGATGTCTGGATGCTTTCCTAAATTAATGGCTACATTGCCCAAATGTGTGGGTGTGGCGTGATTGGCAGGACGGTTACCCCACTCTTTGGCCAGCTCGATGCCCTCGCCAAGTGCAAGTGCCTCTGCGAACGCCTGTTTGACAGAGGCTGATTTGGCCTCTGGTAAAGCAAATGTCACGTACAGCTCTGATGGTGCAAGTGCACCTGACCGAGATTTACTGTCTTTGTCCACTTTAGCGCTAGGCTTGGTCTTGGTATAGAGGTAGAGCGCATCAGATACGGCCAAAATGGCGAGTTTTAAAGCTTGATCTGGGGTGGGTATGGATTCATCCAGAAAAAGGGTGATGTCCTTGTATCCCAAGGATTTGATTGTTTTAAAGGCTGATAGAACGCTTTTGCGGATCTCGCTGGGGCGTGCGTCCCCCACACCCAAGAGCATCAAACGCTTGGCCTGAAGGGGCTCTGGCTTCAAAACAAGCAGTGTTTTACCCGGTTTTGCATCAAATTCCTCTTCTTTTTGAATGGTGCTCAAATATTGCGACAATACGCTTGTCGAGCCAGACTTGTGGGAAGATTCTTTTGAGGCAACCGACTTTTGTAGGACCACCATTAAATCGGTTTTATGGCTGAGAGAGGTTGGGTGAGAGAGTGTTTTTAAATCAAAGTTCATAATTCGGTAAATCCTTAACAAGCATGCTGTTTCAATCATCCATACGAAGAGAATTGTCGCGCAGTTTTGGCGCAACGGTCGTCATATTAATCACCATTGTGGTGACTATTATGCTAATTCGCACTTTGGGACAGGCCTCCAAAGGCAGCGTCAACCCCTCAGAGGTTAGCCTAGTTCTGGCATTCACAATTTTAGGCAACCTCTCTATCTTACTAGCACTTAGCTTGTTCATCTCCTGTGTCGGCACATTATCTAGGATTTATAGGGACAGCGAGATGGTAATTTGGCTAACCTGCGGCCAAGGTCTTGGGGCGTTCTTCAAACCCATGGTGGCGTTTGCGCTCCCCACCCTTGTATTAATAGGAGCCCTCTCCCTCTTTGTATGGCCTTGGTCCAATCAGCACATCCAAGAATTGGTGGACCGTTTTGAGAAACGCGGCGATTTGGAGCGTGTGACTCCGGGCCAATTCCAAGAGTCAGCCAATGGGCAAAGGGTCTTCTTCATTGACAAGGCATCAACCGTAAAGGGGCAAGGAAATAATATTTTCATCGCGACTCGAGAGGGCGACAAGCAAACCATGACAACAGCTGTGCACGGGCACATAGACAATAAAGCGACTGGCGAGAAGTTTCTCATCCTGAACAACGGTCAACAATTGGTTTACAGCAAAGATCACGAAACTTTAAAGCTCAGTGAATTCAGTGAATACGGGGCTCAAATCGGTAAATCTGCACCAAACCTAGGGGCCCCCCTTCCAAGGGCAATTGATTCTTGGGATCTTCTGCTAAACCCAAGCGCTCAAAACTCCTCTGAGTTGACGTGGCGGGTAGGTCTCATGTTTACGGCCTTTAATTTGATTGTGATCTCCTTGGCGCTGGCCAGCGTGAACCCTAGAGGCGGGAAAAGTGCTCCTTTAATGTTGGCTTTGTTTACCTTTATCGCTTACTTCAATATATTAAACATTGGCAAAAATTATGGCGAGTCGGGTAAAGGCTCACCCTACATGATGCTTGTGTTTCACCTCTTCATATTAGCCCTTGCGACGCTTTGGTTGATGCGAAAGCACAATAATTGGCGAGTCTTTAATCTGAAAGCGCATTTGATTGGGTTCACCAGTCCTCGCCAGGAGAAATCTAAAACGATGGGAGGTCAATCATGAAGACCTGGCGCAGATGGGTTTACAGTGAAGTGATTGCTGCAGTGGCTTTTATTACGCTTGGCTTTTTAGGACTATTTTTCTTCTTTGATTTTGTAGACGAACTGCAGTGGGTAAGGAGCGCCCAACCGGGGGGCTACCAAATATCTCATGCCCTTTTATACGTCACACTTATGGTGCCGAGCCATTTGTACGAGCTCTTTCCCATCACAGTGTTGATCGGTAGTATCTATGTACTCTCTAGAATGGCACAAACCTCAGAGTTCACAATACTGAGGACGAGTGGACTTGGACCTGTACTGGCCCTTAGAAGTTTAATTGGTCTTGGACTTGCCTTCACTGTGATCACGTTTGTGGTTGGGGACTATTTATCTCCCGAATGCGACAAGTACGGCCAACTGCTGAAGTCCCGTTTCATGGGACAAATTACCGTGGGTCAGACTGGGGCTTGGCTTAAGGAGCGCCAGCAATTCACGAACGAGGCAGTTAATGTGGGGTCCTTGAGTGCAGACGGTGAGATGAACGGGGTCCGAATCTTCGAGTTTGACAATCAAGGACATTTAATCTCTCTTACTCGTGCCGCTCATGCAGGGTTTGAAGAGGACGGAGAGGCGTGGCTGCTGAGCAACGTCCAAAGGGATGAGTTTGCACCCGAAAGCGCTGAGGAAACTTCTTTTTTGAAGGACTCACCGTCCACCGCACCAAAGCCCCCCGCCACTGCAGCTCAATCTAATTCAACCCAAATGTCCTCGATGAGTCCTTCTGATGTTTCCAGTGACAGCCTCAAGATTAAGGGCAAGACCCTCCCCCCACTGGGTCAAAAAGACTTGGAGGATCTTAATTTGATTGCCTCAGCCGCAGCCCTTAAACTTTCGCACCCAGTTGCTCCGGCCCAGCGAATTCAACAAGATCATCTTCGCTGGCCCAACAGCATCTCACAGGAAATGGTCTCGGTTGCCCTGTTAAAACCAGACAGAATGGGAACACTAGACTTATTTAGATACATTCAGCATCTGAACATCAACTCTCAGTCATCCCAGCGCTATGAAATCGAGTTTTGGAAGAAGGTCTTTTATCCCATCAGTTGCCTGGTGATGATGGTATTGGCCTTACCCTTTGCTTATCTGCACTTTAGAAGCGGCAACATCACAAGCTACGTGTTTTTTGGCGTCATGATTGGTATCAGTTTCTTCTTACTCAACAATGTTTTTGGATATATTGGAAATATAAAACAATGGACCCCTTGGTTTGCAGCTGCGGCCCCGGGGATGCTCTACACCCTTTTCTCCTTAATGGCCTTTGCATGGCTCGTAGTCCGACAATGAAAGCAATTGTTTTATTTGCCCACGGCTCTCGGGATCCACTTTGGCATGGCCCCATCAAAGCTATAGCAACTAGGATCAAAGAGATGAGTACTGACCTAGAGGTTCGGTGTGCGTATCTCGAGCTGACAGAGCCTACCTTGATGCAAACAACGGCGGAGCTGAGTAAACTGGGCTGCACTCAGCTGCATATCACTCCACTGTTTCTTGGTGTGGGTAAGCACGCGAGAGAGGACCTTCCGCTATTGGTTCAAGAACTAAAGCAATCATATCCCTTGATCGAAATTACCTGTGCCCCCTCTATTGGAGAGGATGCTCGTATCATTGACGCCGTAGCAAAGGTATCGCTGAACCCGCTCTCTCAAAGCTAAGTTATCAAGAGCTTTAACATACAGATACCCAGGTACTCAGTTACGCAGCTTAGACGCCTTGGTTTTGCTACACATGCAACCGATCACTCTACATAACTTAAAAGCATAACAACCATACTTTTTATGCAAAAGGCTATAATTAAAGTATGAATCTGCATCAATTTAAGTTCATTCAAGAGGCGGTACGTCGAGACCTAAACCTGACGGAAGTAGCTCGTGTATTACACACTTCTCAGCCCGGCGTTTCCAAAGCAATATTGGAGCTTGAGGAGGAACTGGGTATTGAAATATTTGGCAGGCACGGCAAGCGCTTAAAGAGAATTACCGAGCCCGGCGAGCATGTTCTGAAAAGTATTGAGATTATCTTAAGAGAGGTGAACAACCTTAAGCATATAGGGGATCAGTACAGCGCCAACGATACCGGTACTCTCTCGATTGCAACGACTCACACACAAGCACGTTATGTTTTGCCAACGCCAGTTGCCAATTTGAGGAAAAAATTCCCAAAAATCAATGTCAGCTTACACCAAGGTTCACCCGGGCAAGTTGCGAAAATGGTCATGGAAGAAACCGCAGAGATCGGCATTGCAACTGAATCTTTGGTGGACTATCCAGAACTGGTTACTCTGCCCTGCTATGAGTGGCAGCATGTGTTGGTTATCCCCCCCAATCACCCCTTGCTCAGCCTTGCAGAGATTCGGCTTGAAGATTTGGTTGAACACCCTATAGTGACCTATCACCCCTCTTTCACGGGGCGTACGCGAATTGATCAAGCCTTTGCAGCAAAAAATTTAACGCCGCGCATTGCCCTTGAGGCGATCGACTCTGATGTGATTAAAACCTACGTCCGCTTGGGGCTTGGGGTTGGCATCGTAGCCGAGATGGCGGTTAAAGAAAGTGTCGATCAAGATCTAGTAGTTCGCTCTGGAGGATCGCTCTTTGGCACCAACATAGCAAGATTAGCCTTTAAGCGTGGCTCCTATTTGCGTAACTTCGTTATTGAATTTGCTGTGCTCTTGAATCCAAATCTGAGCAAAGCAACTATTGATAAAGTAATCTCTCAAAATACGTAGTCACTTATTTTTTTTAAGAATAAAACCTCAAAAAATGACACCCGAACTTGTAACCAAATTACCCAATGTAGGTACAACTATTTTCACCGTCATGTCCGCTCTTGCACAAGAGAAAAATGCAGTCAACTTAGGACAAGGATTTCCCGACTTTCAATGCGACCCTGTGCTCGTGGACGCGGTCGCGAATGCCATGCGTTTGGGACTCAACCAATACCCCTCAATGCTTGGAGTTATGGAGCTCAGGCAAGCTGTGGCAGATAAAATTAAAACGCTTTACAAAAAATCCTACGACCCCAACACTGAAATCACTGTCACCGCAGGGGCCACGCAGGCGATTTTGAATGCCGTACTTGCAATAGTTAAAGCTGGGGATGAGGTCATTGTGCTCGAACCTTGTTACGACAGTTATATCCCCAACATTGAAATGGCAGGTGGAGTTACGGTTCGAGTCCCACTCACACCAGGTACCTTTAGGCCCGATTTTGACAAAATCAGTGCAGCCATCACTCCTCGGACTCGGGCTATTATTGTCAACACACCCCATAACCCAAGCGCCACGGTTTGGAGTGATGAGGAGATGAGAAAACTGGAAGAGATCCTAGCTCCTACTCAGATATTGTTGATTAGCGATGAAGTCTATGAGCACATGGTGTATGCACCTCTTAAACATTTAAGTGCCGCAAGTTACCCAGGGCTTGCAGAGCGGGCGTTCATCATCTCCAGCTTTGGCAAAACTTATCACGTTACAGGTTGGAAAATTGCCTACTGCGCAGCCCCCCCTTCCTTGACCAAAGAGTTTCGCAAAATCCATCAATTCAATGTTTTCACTGTCAATACGCCCGTTCAGTACGGATTGGCTGAATACATGAAAAATCCAGCTCCTTACTTAGAACTCCCTGGCTTTTACCAAAAGAAAAGAGACCTTTTTAGAGCTGGTCTTGCACGCACTCACTTTAAGCTCCTGCCCGCTCAGGGCACCTACTTCCAATGCGCAAGCATTGAGGACTTGAAGGTAGCGGAGAGACACCTCAGTGAGGCCGATTTCTGTACTTGGCTTACCTCAGAGATTGGTGTAGCGGCTATCCCACTTTCGGCTTTTTACGCAGACGCTTTTGATCAAAAGACGATTCGTTTTTGTTTTGCTAAAAAGGATGAAACCTTACAAACGGCCTTAGAGCGATTAGCCAAACTCTGACCCGCCAAGCGCATGACCAGCCAAGACGTATCAGTGATGTAACTGCGCCCAGGCCTTCTCTAGACGCTTAACGCTAACAGGCTGGGGGGTTTTAAGCTCTTGCGCAAACAAACTCACCCGCAGCTCCTCCAGTAACCACCTGAAATCTGCAAGTCGAGTATCTGGAACGCCTTTGCGAGCGGCCCACTCTCTCCAAAAATTTTGATCAAGCGCACCCATCTGCTTCATACGCTCTAAGTCACGAGCGGGATCGGAGCGCCATTTATCCAGACGCAAAAATACAGCCTTCAAATATCTGGGCAGTTGTTGCAGCTGTGCGTATGGAGTTTCAAGTAAAAAGTTTTTATGCATCAAACGTTGCAACTGAAGCGCAATGTCCGATTGTGTTGCAGCACTGGCCTGTGTGTCTTTGAGCTTACGCGCAGCCGTGGAGAACTCGCTTAGCAGCGTTTGCACAAGGCGCGATATTTCGCTGGAGATAAGAGTTAAGCGAGTGCGCCCCTGCGCCAAGCGCTCTGCAAACGCTTTTTCGTCAAGGGGCCACGGCTCCATCATAAAAGCTCTCTCTAACGCAAGATCCATGATTTGGGGCTTCAGCGTCTCAATGGAGATTGCACCCCCTCCCCCTGAGCTCACGCCTGATCCAGAGCCAGTTTTTAAAGAGTCACTCTTGGAGACTGCATCTAAGTTTTTAAGTGCTTGAGCAAAATTCATCACCAAAGAGGACGGCAAATCAGCGTTATTTTTCTCCAGATATTTAATTGAATCCTTGATTTGCAGAGCAAACAATCGTCTGAGTCCGATGCGGTGTTTTTGTTGGGCAACGTTGGGCTCATCAAACACTTCCACCCTCACGCTTGAACCCTCATCGATCAGTGCGGGGAAACCTATTAAAGTTTGTTGCCCCCTTCGTATCTCTAGGAGTTCGGGTAATTCACCAAAACTCCACTGCGTATAAGAGCCCTCAAACGCAGAGTTCTGCGTCTGCGTGGGGGCAGAAGATAGAGCCTTCTTATTTAAAGATTCAGACGGCGATGTGATTAAGGGACCGGTGCTCTGTGCAGATTGAGGAACTTGTGAATGCCCGACGTCTCTTGAGTGCTCTGCCACCGCTTGCAACTTAAGACTTGCTAGAGCTTGAAACGCGCCCCTTGCCTGCGCACCCAACTCGGCCTTTAACGCGCCTAGGTTCCTACCCATTCCAATTTGACGCCCGCCCTCACCCTCCACCCTAAAGTTCATCAAATGATGTGGCGATAGGGTCTCGAGTTTAAAGTCCCCCCTTTTGATATCCACCTGGGTTTGAGCGACAACGCATTTCATCAATGCATCCACCAGTGAACCGCGACCAAACAAGTCCTGGGTACTAAGTTCTTGTGCAAAGCGCTGGGCAGTCTCAGGCAGAGGTACCAAGCGAGCTCTGGGCTTTTGATGTAAGCTCTTTAAAAGAGCTAAGATTTTCTCCTTCAGCATCCCTGGCACCAACCATTCAACACGTTCCTCGTTGACTTGGTTGAGCACAAATAAAGGAATGTTCACAGTGATACCGTCTCTCGCGGACCCCGGCTCATGTAAATAAGTTGCGGTGCAGTCCACCCCGCCCAGTTTGAGTGTTTTGGGGAAAGCCTCAGTCGTGATGCCCTGCGCCTCATGGCGCATCAACTCCTCCCGGGTTAATAAAAGCGGGGGCTGCGCACTCAGCTTTGCCTCCTCTTTGTACCAACGCTCCAGGGTGATACCGTTAAAGACATCGGCGGGTATCTTTTGATCATAAAAAGCAAATATCAGCGCCTCATCCACAAGGACGTCTTGCCGCCTTGATTTATGCTCCAACTCTTCAACAACTCGAATCATCTTTTGATTGGCAGCCAAGAAAGGAAGCGTTCCTAGCCATTGACCTTCAACCAAACCTTGACGAATAAAGATCTCGCGCGCCCCACCTATGTCAACTCTTGCGTAGGGGACTCTTCGACCGCTATAGATCAGCAAGCCGTAAAGCGTTGCTCGCTCAAAAGCGCTCACCTCAGCTTTGCGGGGATCAAATTTAGGATCTAAGAGTTGTTTCTTTAAAAGATGTGCGCCCAAGTCCTCGAGCCACAAGGGATCGATCGCGGCCATGCCCCGACCAAACAAGCGGGT
>CAJAYT010000045.1 GCA_903949285.1 uncultured Burkholderiales bacterium | reverse complement strand
TTTTTATGATATCCAAACTCTCTTTGTGCGTTTACTGCGGCTCCCGAATGGGCCTTGATCCTGCGTTCGCGCAAAGCGCCGTAGATGTTGGCCACTGGATTGGAGAACAGGGGGGACAATTGGTCTACGGGGGTGGCAACAACGGCTTAATGGGCTTAGTGGCCAAATCCGCGCAGGAATCCGGCGCGCGCGTTATCGGCGTTATTCCAGAGTCCATGGTCGTTCGCGAGTGGGCAAGAAAAGAGTGCGATGAGCTGATCGTTGTTAAAACCATGCACGACCGCAAAAGAATCATGGCCGAACACGCAAACGCTTTTTTAGCGCTTCCAGGGGGCATCGGAACTTTTGAGGAATTCTTTGAAGCGTGGACCTGGAAACAACTGGGTTATCACAATAAGCCCATAGGACTTTTGAATATTCACGGGTACTTTGACTCACTCATCGCTTTTCTTCAACACAGCGTTAAGAGTGAGTTCATGGTCGATCACCAAACGGGGCTGATCAACACCGGTACACATGCGCAGACCTTACTGGAGGACCTGCAGGCCCAAAATCTTGCTCTTACCCTCGCAAACGACGCGACAGACTATAAAAACATCTAACCCGTAGCACCAGGGCATTAAAAGTCTTGTAACGTCGCTTATGTGATTCAATTTATGGACTTGCCTACAGATTCAGTTTTATTTGCCTACGCAGTCGTTTGTTGTGTGGGTTTGTTTGCAGGCATCCTAGGGGGTGTGATTGGGTTTGGGACAACGATTATTTTGATGCCACTGCTTGTGCATTACTTTGGCCCACTCCACGCAGTCCCCATTGTCGCGTTGGTTGCGATCATGGCAAACATCTCAAGAGTTATCCTTTGGTACCACTCGATTGAGTGGAGAGTTTGTGCAGTTTACAACCTTACCGCAGTACCCTGCGTCATCTTAGGGGCCAATACCCTGGTCATGCTCAGCACACGATGGATTGATTTGATACTGGGTAGTTTCCTTTTATTGATGATTCCCATCCGAAGAAAGCTCAGAGAGTTGAACTTCAACTTAAAGCTACGGGAGATGGCTTTGGTGGGCGCTGTGATTGGCTATTTAACAGGAGTCGTTGCATCGACGGGGGCAATCAACACTCCGTTCTTCTTAGGGTATGGGCTCGTAAAAGGTGCTTTCATAGGTACCGAAGCTGCGAGCTCACTCTTTATGTTCATCGCAAAAGGGATCACCTTTCACCAACTCGGAGTGATTGATGTGGAAGTGATTGAACAAGGCCTCATCATCGGCTCGTTTGTGCTGATCGGATCTGGCTTTTCAAAGCGGTTGGTGCTCAATTTGAGTGAGACAGTGTTCCTCTATCTCATGGAGGGTGTGATGCTGGTATCGGGTCTATCGATACTCGCTATGGCAATGTAGGTTCAAAAAACTTTAGCAGCTCCAACAGCCTACTGGTACTAAATGAGCTGAGTCGCAAGGGGGGCAAAGCCGTGATTCAAGGGACCTGCTCCGTTAAATCTCTGCTGAGCTCCAGCCTGAATCGCTTTGAGTAAAAATGCTCGCCCAGACCTAACAGCGTCTGGTAATGACGTTCCGCTCGCTAAATAGGATGCGACGGCGCTTGACAAAGTGCAGCCCGTTCCGTGAAGATTTAGGCTCTCTAGTCTGGGCGAGCTTAACACCAAGGGCGTGAGACTCCTGTCCATAAAAATATCGGTAACGTGCGCACTCGTCTTGCCTGTGTTGGTTGACCCCGTCCGAGAGGCCCCCTCTCGGATCTCACTGCTGGCTGGACTCTCATCCAAGTGTTCCTCAAGATGTCCGCCTTTGATCAACACTGCGTTAGCACCCAAATCAATCAAAGCCGCAGCAGCCTCTTGCATATCTTGAGTATTCACAACCTCTCGTCCTAACAGATAGGACGCCTCCATCAAATTGGGCGTAAAAAGGGATGACTCTCGCATCAGTGCAATTACGCCGTCGATTAAGGCTGTACTAGGGGTGTTGGTTTGAGATTGGTGAGCGGATACGAGGGACGCTCCACTGGTTGACTTCATCACAGGATCAAACACCACGTGCTCTACTGGGTAGTGCTTGAGTAATTCAGTGATCAGGGCCAGATTCTCTAGACTTGCGAACATACCCACTTTGACACTGTCTACAGCCATGTCGTCCAATACGGACCTGATTTGCAGCTCTAAAAAACGACTGGACACGGGCTCAACGGCTTGTACACCTAGGGTGTTTTGGGCGGTGAGCGCAGTGATAGCGGTCGTTGCGTAGCACCCTAGTGCAGCTATTGTTTTGATATCTGCCTGTATTCCTGCCCCGCCCCCGCTGTCAGAGCCTGCAATGCTTAGAACACAGGGATAGCGCAGAGGCGACGTCTTGGCCATGGTCTTGGCTTTAGCGTGTCGGGAGGAATGTCGGGATAAAGGAGTCATACCTTTAATTATCCAGGAATGGCTGTTCAATTAGAATAGGTGTTTACAAAGTAACTGACCCACTGGCTTCTCAAGCTAAATGCAGCTACGTCCATCGGCACCATGTGCCTGGTCAGCGCATCCTTGCTCCTTTATTCAAACTTAAGTGACTACTCCATCCCGCGCCAACGAAGTCCGCAGCACTGTGCTGGGGGCGGGTCTTTTGGGACGCTTATTAGCGCATCAATTGGTTTGTATGGGTCACCACGTTGACATTTACGACAAAGCCGGGCCCGAGGGAACAGAGTCCGCAGCAAGAGCTGCAGCTGCAATGCTTGCCCCACTTGCAGAGTCTGTCATCACCGAGCCCAGTGTTGTGAAGATGGGGCACTACGGACTCACGCGTTGGCCCCAAATTATTCAATCTTTGGATCAACCCGTTTTTTTCCAACAAAACGGAACCCTTATTCTTTGGCACAGACAAGACGCGCATGAAGCCAAACGCTTTAGCAGTGCACTGAACAGAAATCACGCGCTGATGAACTTTTTAAAGGCTCCGCAGGAGCTAACAAGTGCGGAACTTCAAGAGCTAGAGCCAGCCCTTCAGGGCAACTTCCAACAAGGCATTTACCTCCCCGGAGAGGGACAACTTGACAACCGACAGCTCCTAGCTGCACTCCACTCCACCCTCGTGCAGCGTGGCGTGCAATTTCACTGGAACACCCCCAAGTCCCTTGAGGACTTTGGGGGCATTCATTCCGTGGGCTCCTCAGATTCAAACGACTGGCTCTTTGATTGCAGAGGGCTAGGTGCCAAGCCCTCATGGCCTGGCATCAGAGGGGTCAGGGGTGAGGTTATTAGACTCTACGCACCCGAAGTCACACTTAAAAGGCCGATGAGACTCATTCATCCACGCTATCCGCTCTACATTGCTCCTAAAGAGGATCACGTGTTTGTGATCGGCGCCACTGAGATCGAGTCCGAGGATCTCTCAAGCGCCAGTGTGAGATCAACCCTAGAGCTGCTGAGCGCGGCTTACACGGTTCACTCCGGCTTTGCAGAGGCTCGCATTCTTGAGATCTCTACCCAGGCGCGGCCCACGCTTGGGGATAACTTGCCCGCCTTTCAACACATCGGTCACCGTACACTTCAAATCAATGGGCTTTACAGGCACGGATTTTTAATCGCCCCTGCCATTGTTGACGCAGCCCTGGAGTTTGTGCGAACCGGGCATCACGACCAAGCCAATGCGTTTGGGGTATCCTTTGTTAAATCCTGATTTCTACCCCAATATCTATTCCCCTAAAGCTTCTGAGCTTGCACTATGAATCTGGGCATCATAAAAGTCAAAATCAATCAAACCGAGTTCGAGTTGCAGGGCAACTCCACCTTGGAGGATGCTGCGAAGATTTACGGGGCTACACCGCCCTTTGCAGCGGCGGTGAATACCGAGTTTGTCCCAAGGTCTGATTACAAAGAAAAACGCCTAAAAAACGGGGATGAAATTGAGCTCATATCCCCCATTACGGGTGGATAATTAGGTTCGGCTGGTTTAACCTTGCTATTCTTTTCACTCCAGTTTTGACCGACTCAAGCTAGCCGCTCCAAATTACTCCTGCCCATGAACCCCTCTCACAATCCCTCAAACGAATCAAAAGATTCAGAAATTACACTTTACGGGGAGACCTTCAAGTCAAGACTCCTCCTGGGTACATCGCGCTACCCTTCCCCCGAAGTTCTTGCCAAAGCCGTTGAGGTCTCCAATCCCGGCATGCTAACCGCTTCACTCAGACGTCAATCCAGTGATAAAGAGAGCTCTAAGAGTTTTTGGGAATTACTCCAAAAACTCAATGTACCGATCCTCCCCAACACTGCAGGTTGCCACAGCAAGGAGGAGGTCATTGCAACAGCCCAAATGGCACGCGAGATTTTCGAAACCAATTGGATCAAGTTAGAGTTGATTGGGGATGATTACACTCTTCAACCGGACACAGTCAATTTAGTCAGCACAGCACAAGCCTTGATTGCGCTTGGTTTTAAAGTTCTACCCTACACCACAGACGACTTGGTGCTTTGCCAAAAGCTGGTTGACGTGGGCTGTCAGGCAGTCATGCCGTGGGCTGCGCCGATCGGGACGGGCAAAGGCCCCATCAACCCTTACGCACTTGAAACACTCAGAGAAAGAATCAAAGTACCGATGATCATTGATGCGGGACTGGGACTTCCCTCCCACGCCTGTCGGGTGATGGAGTGGGGATACGACGGAGTGCTACTGAACACGGCCGTTGCGCTGGCTCAAGACCCAGTATCGATGGCAAGAGCATTTCAAAATGCGGTGAACGCAGGGCGCGGCGCATACCTCTCGGGTGCGATGCAACCCCAGGAGAATGCACAGCCGAGTACACCTGTGCTGGGGACCCCGTTTTGGCACCACACTTAAATATGCTTACCGATACAGGCTCATCCGCATGAATAGCCTAGCACAGGCTCAACTCGTTGAGCAAGAAATTCTCACGCACCACGCAGCCCTTAAAACTCAGCCTATGCAGGGCGCAGCGCCCTCTTTCTCAGCACACCCTAGTAACCTAGAACATTTTAAAAACACCACCGGCATTCAACTCCTAGACCTGGTACCTGAGGAATTTATATCCATTTTTGAGGGGGCTAGAAAGGCCTGTGCAAAACTTGAATTCGTGGAGCTAGATTCTTTAATTCTTGCAGGCGCATGGGTCAGGCAAACTATGCGGCTGGGGCAATTTGTAGCAAGCCAATGGCCAACCCAACGGGTTGACTTTGGTTTGAAGTCTCACGCGGGGAACTCAGCTTTCACGCCCTGCCCGCAAAAGCTGGGTTTGTACGCAGTGCTTGCAAACGCAGCCTTCGTTTCGCGAATGGCTCGGGTTGGTGTGCCAACCCTGCAACTAAGATTCAAATCAGATGATGAATACCTCATTGAGAAAGAAATAGAACGCTGCGTTCAGGCCTGCACAGGCCTTGCATCAAACCTCTTTATCAACGACCACTGGAGACTTGCGATCAAACACGGCGCCTATGGTGTTCATCTGGGTCAAGAGGATGTGCACGCATTAAGCCGTGAGGACTGGGCTCAAATCAAGGCCAGTGGACTTAGACTCGGTATCAGCACGCACGGCTACTCAGAGATGATTCGTGCGGATGCATTGCAACCCAGTTACATCGCTATGGGGGCTGTTTTCCCAACCACTTTGAAGAAGATGCAAACGCCACCGCAAGGGCTCGCCAGACTCAAGCAATATGCATCTCTACTGAGGGACTATCCCTTGGTTGCAATAGGCGGGATTACAGAGCGCGATTTTGCAAGTGTTTTAGAGACTGGTGTGGGCTCAATCGCTGTGGTCAGAGAGATTGTGCAAGACACAAACCCTGAGGAGAAGGCACGCTTGCTGTGCAGACTCCTCAACACAGAGACCACAGAGACCACAGAGACCACAGAGACCACAGAGAATACAAAGCCTTAAGGCGCAAACGGCAACGCCCACCTCCAAAACGCTAGTGAAAATGCATAGCCGTTAAAGGGGAAGACTATTGATAAAACCCACAAACCCACAAACCCATTGTCCCCTAGCTTAGCAACTATCCAACTCTCTTACTGTCGCGCCTTGCAACTAGTTGACAAATAACAAGTAACCTTGAGTTCTTAGTTGGATCACAGCGCATAAGTTGGTTAGCGCATCTTTGTTTTAAATTGAGCTGTTACTATGAATTTTTAATATGGATTCATATGCCAATCGTCAATAAAAAGGGAGTGCCAAGTGCTGGCACTCGGTTGGCAGGGTTAAACCGAGTACCCCAGAAATTATCACGAAAGTCGACAGCTCCCGGAAAAACAAAAGTTGCTCAAAGGACTTGGAACGACGCGGTATCGTTGTGGTTAGAAGAAACAAGTACAAAAGCCACACATGAGGAGGACAAAAAGAAATTAGAGTGGCTCCAACCCTTTCTTGCAAGTACGTTGCTCACTGACATTAACTCCCAAGTGATCACTGAGATACGCTCTGCAAGCTCCAAAGTACTGACCCGAAATGGGCTTGGGCGAACGCAGTCAACCACCAACCGTTATTTGGCGCTCGTCAGGTCCATTTTGATCAAGGCCAAGGACGAGTGGGAGTGGTTGGAGCGAGTTCCCAAAATCAAACTCTTTAAAGAGCCCCCCGGACGCGTTCGGTTTCTCAGCCCAGATGAGGCCAAAAGGCTACTTGGAGAGCTGCCCGAGCATTTGCTAGCAGTCATTAGATTTGACTTGGCAACGGGCCTCAGGCTCAGCAATGTCGCAAAACTTAAGTGGTCGGATATAGATTTTGCACATCAGCATGCTTGGGTCGGGGCCAGTGACTCCAAGTCTCGTAAATCAATAGCCGTTGACCTCAACAGTGACGCTATTGCAGCCCTAAGGGGCGAATTAGGCAAACACCCAGAGCGCGTATTTACTTACAAAGGAAAACCACTCGACAACTTGAACACCCGGGCCTGGCGTAACGCACTTGAGCGCGCAGGTATCAAAGACTTCAGGTTCCATGATCTTAGGCACACATGGGCCTCTTGGCACCGCCAAAACGGGACCCCGGCTCATGAGCTTCAGGTCATGGGTGGGTGGAGTTCCTCAGTCATGGTTGAGCGCTATGCACATTTAGGTAAAGACGTCATCGCTGGCGCAGCAAAGAGGATCGAATCGATTATTCCAAAATAAAAGATAGGTTCATGTTTGTACAAAGCGTGAATGCCTCTGGTGCAACTAAGGACTTAAGAGGACCATGATGAACAAAAATAATTAAGCCGACCGAATGGTCTGCGGCTTGTGCAGCCAGGTGCTTTGATTGATGCGAATGACTTCCATCTGACTTTCTCTTTATGGTTGGTGAAAAAATCGATGAACACTTCTTTTGGGACAGAAGTCTGGCGAGATCGATTGATCCCTAGTTCAATGCGTGTCTATTCGGAGCGTCTTTATTGCAAACTAACAAGAGCCTACTCTTACGTATTTACCAGAGAATGGAACCCCTCCGCAAAAAACCATGACATTTAAAAAAATCAATTTGTTTTTTTAAAAGGAGGCTTAACGCGTTCGTCAGAATGCATCGCTTCTATCCACTGCCGCTCAGTATGAGGCCCCCTAGGCATTAAGAATTTGTTTGATACAGGTTTTTACAAACTTACATGTCACGAGTCGCCTTTATATTGATGATTGGCAAATTTTTAGTGCATCTGCTCTCCACTCGAAAAATGATCATTTGCGTTTAGCAATGACAAAATTACTCAGGGGTTGGGACCTAGGTCTGAGTGATATTCATATCGAACGCCAAACTGTTACACGTCATAACGGCGACAAAGAAGACACTTATATCCCCCTATGGCCTCCTCAAAGTGGATACCGTTGAACATTCCATCATGCTCAAACAAGAGTCTAGCGGCACACAGACTGCTTACCTTATGCTTTCTCGTCTATTGCCAGTTTTCACTTATGGTGGTGAAGCCGTAATTGATGAACTTGAAGCAGATTTGGATCCACAAATGTTAGTCCCGATATTAGATTTGTTTTTCCCTCCTGAAACAAACCCACATAATCCTCAGATCATCTTTACATGCCATTCAAATGAGGTTTTGAGCTTGTTGAACAAAGCGCAAGTTGTTTTGGTAGAAAAAATGGAGCCTCTCAGAATAATACGTGGCGACTGGATGAAGTGAATGGCATCCGTGCTGATGACAATTTGTATGCTAGATATATGGGTGGTTCTTGCGGCGCTATTCCGCCAATTTAAAGGTGCTTGTGATGGTAAAACAAATCAAAGCCCATATCATTGCACCGCTTGACCAGACCATCAGCGAGCACATTTAAACCATATCTAAACACGATCAAGTCCTTGCACAAACAAACGATGAGTTGTATCGCTCTAAAATCCTAAATGAGAAGCTGAGCTTTGAATTAGCTCCACTGTGGAAGATCGTTCATAAACGACTTTTTATACACCTCGCTCATACAACATCGCCCAAATAAATAGGTTAGAATTGCATCGTAGATAGAATTTTTGCATTATTTATGCAAAAATTGTTTTAAAAATAGCAAAAGGTTGATTATGCTACTCGAATTCCGGGTTGGTAACTTTCGGTCGATAAGAGATGTACAAGCTTTCAGTCTCGTTGCGTCTACGGATAAGGAACATACTGACACCCACCTTAAAGCAACTGGCATATCCTCAGTCCCAAAGGCATTAAAAAGCGCCGTCATCTATGGCGCAAACGCAAGCGGCAAGACCTCCGTGCTGATGGCACTGGATTACATGCGAGCCGTGGTGGCAGAGTCTGCCACTCTCATACAGCCAGGTCAGCCGTACAACGTTCAACGATTCAAATTGGACGATTCATTTGAGGGCAAACCATCTTTATTTGAAATAACTTTCCTACACGAAGGCCTGCGTTTTGAGTATGCATTCCAGATGACTCAAACAAGATTTCTTCAAGAGTCATTGTTCATTTACAAGACAGCAAGACCTACGCTAGTGTTTTCACGTGAATTCGATGGAACCAACGATGTGTATGAGTTTGGCACGCACCTTACTGGTCCGAAAAAACTATGGGAAGAAGCGACGAGAAACAACGCACTTTTCTTGTCTACCGCAGCACAACTAAATAGTGAAGTACTTAGTCCGATTTTTAAGTGGATAACTTTTAGCGTTGTCTTCCTTTCAGCTCAGACTATGATCAACACTGATTTTTCTTCAGCGCTGCTCTCATCAAATGAGGGAAAGGAGAAAGTACGAGCGTTCATGGCTGCTGCTGACATTTCCATTGATGAAATTTCAACTGCAGATCGTAAAGCTGTTCACTTTCAAATCAACCCAAATCTATCGCCTCATACAATACAAGAGGAGCGGGAGCTCAAAGTCCCAATTTTTAAACACACCGCGCCAAAGGGTTCGGCGACTTTTGAGTTGATGGATGAATCAACTGGCACTCAGCGTCTCTTTTCACTCGCTGCACCAGTACTTGACGTGTTGAGAGATGGGCGTATTCTTCTAGTTGATGAGCTAGATGCAAGCCTACACCCACTACTTGTGCGTCAGTTGATTGGAATGTTTCACAGCAAGGTAATTAACCACAATAATGCCCAGTTGATCTTCACTACGCATGACACATCACTACTTGATCAGTCGATTTTCAGGCGCGATCAAGTATGGTTCACCGAGAAAGATAGTGATCAAGCTACCAATTTATTTCCCTTGACTGACTTTAGCCCTCGTAAACATGAGGCGCTTGAGAAGGGGTACTTGATGGGGCGCTACGGCGCTGTTCCTTTCTTCAGTGAATTGCCATCACTACTCATTGACTCCCAGGATGGTTCGTCTAAGGGAAGAAACTAGTCATGGGCGCAGAAAATCAAGCGAAGCATCGTCAAGAAGGTCGAAGCCTTCGCCGTAAAGCTGCTACAAAAAAGTCTGCTGATCGCGTTCTCATCATTTGTGAAGGCAGCAAAACTGAAACCCAGTACCTTGATGAAATTCGTAAACAACAACGGCTACCAACTGCATATGTGCATCTACTTGGCGCTCCAAGGGGTAACGATCCACTAAATTTAGTCAAGTCTGCAGAGGGGATTTTTCTGAACGGCGATCCTCATCGAAAAATAGGTAAACGTGCATTCGATCAAATCGTAGTTGTATTTGATCGCGATGCTCACACAAACTATCATCAAGCGTTGAGCCATGCCAATCAGCTTAATCTTGCAATGATGAACGACATTAAAACAAAGGTCCCATTCGAAATTTGTGCTTCTGTGCCTTGTTTTGAGTTATGGCTATTGCTTCACTTTCAAGACATCCCTGCTCTACTAGATAGAAGTATGGTTTACCGACTCCTTAAAAATCACATTAAAGAGTACGAAAAGGGTGATCAAGGATTGTGGCTGCGGACAATGCCGAAATTAGAAATTGCACAGCATCGCGCTTCACAGCTTTCTAACCAAACCACTCGCAATAACGATTTTGGACCCTATACAGACATGCACACTCTTGTGTGCAAACTGCTGCATTTAACAAAGCAACCATCTATGACTTGACGTTCTGAGGAGACATTGGCCTCAGAGTATGCCTAAAACTCTCAAATTCTCGAGCCCATTGGTGAGCACTTCCACAAGCTCCCCACCGACAAAACAAGGTCTTAAGTTGACAAAATATTTAGTCATTTGTGCGCGTTTGATTTATTTTTTGCTTAGGACTTTGCCGGAACTATCAATTCCGTGAAGTTGAAGTAGCTACTTTGCCAAATCGATGCGAATTGTCATAATATCCATGATGAACGCTCCTGTCTTTTTTAGTCTTGATGAAGAATGCGCCGAGGCACATTTGATGCCGTTAAAAGTGCATGGTCACCCGATTGCTAACGAAAATATCCCTAATTTAACGCAAGCGTCTAATAAAAACAGGCTATGCAATTAGGTCAGCCTTTGTAATCCAGCGGCTTAGGGAGCATCGCACCATTATTCTTCGTCAAGCAATCGAAATATATCAATGATTTAGTACAAACTGGAATTCGTAATGATTTTTCAATGATTTCAAGGTTAACAGAACTCAAACTCGATTACCGTCCTTCGCAAATAAATTTAATACCCGTGGGAATTTGCACGCAAAGTGGCTCCTACCTTGGCCCTAACTAGGGATAAAGCCCTCTCATCTCTCTTGCCGTTAATATTCGTTCACACCCGACAATAAAGGTCGCAGTCCGGTAGGAAACGTTATGCGTGTTAGCGACATCAACGATGACCCTAAACGCATCAATCATGATCTTATCCAGGCGTTGATTGATTTCGTCCTCTGTCCAAAAGAAACTGGAGAAATCTTGAACCCACTCAAAATAGCTCACCGTAACGCCCCCAGCGTTTGCTATGACGTCAGGAACGACGGTTATCCCCTTATCCCTCAATATATCGTCAGCTTGCGGGGTTGTTGGGCCGTTGGCGCCCTCAACAATTAATTTGGCTTGAATAGAGTTGGCGTTGTCTTTAGTGATTTGGGACTCTAGAGCAGCAGGGACCAAAATATCACACGGGATAGCCCAAAAATCGCTGGCGCCGAGCGGTTCACCCCCAAACCCCTTGATCTCACGCGCAAGGGACACGTGCTTGAGTAGTTCTGGGACATTAAATCCACTTGGGTTGTATAGGGTACATGAATGATCTTGCACCGCAACAACCTTTGCCCCTGCTTGAGCGAATAAACGTGCCGCCTCCCATCCCACATTGCCAAGCCCTTGAATGGCAACTCTGGCTTCAGAAATATCGAAACCAGCGTTCGCGTAAGCCTCACAGGCAATAACGAAAACACCCCTACCGGTTGCGTCACTCCTGCCTAAACTCCCCCCAAGAGAGATGGGCTTGCCCGTTACAACGCCGGTTGTGGTGTGGGCCTGATTAACAGAGTACGTATCCATCATCCAGGCCATAATCTGCCCGTTGGTGTTGACGTCGGGTGCGGGAATATCTTTTTGCGGCCCAATCATCATATTGATCTCACTGGTAAAGCGACGCGTCATCCGCTCCAACTCGCCCCGTGACAACGTTTTGGGATCTACACGTATTCCACCCTTTGCACCGCCAAACGGCACATTCACCACAGCAGTCTTAATGGACATCCATGCAGACAAAGCCATCACCTCAGATAGCGTTACCCCGGGGTGGTAGCGAATACCGCCCTTTCCTGGTCCTCGGGCCAAGTTATGGTGGACTCGGTAGCCCTCAAAGTGCGCAATGGCACCGTTATCGAGCTCAATGGGGACATCGACAATTAAAGAGCGTTTGGGTCTTTTAAGGGTCTCGACCCAACGAGACAAAGGCCCAAGATAAGGGGTCACACGATCAACCTGTTCAAGGTAAGTACCCCAAGCCCCTAGGTTACTCGTATCAAGGTAGGAGGCGACTGTATGATTCATGACATGTCCTTTGGGTCCGGTATGTGAGTTCGGCCTGTGTGTTCGGCCTGTGTGTTCGGCCTGTGTGTTTAATGAATACTCAAGCTACAAAAAGTAGCGCATTGCTAATTTAGACAGTAATGTAATACTTAATTGAACAAATGTTGTGATCACTTTATTGATTTCAATCAAGCTTGCTTTGATTAGGGAACAAGCACTTTTATCCTGATGACCCTGTCTACACCTTATCCAATAAGATATCTACCTGGCTTCTTGAAACACTTAGATTAAAAATGTATGTTGAAATATTTCAGGTTTTTTCCTCACTTGTTGCCCTTGGTTTTGGCATGCAGCCTGGTGGGCTCCGTTTTTGCTCAGCAAGAGGACTCAGAGCAAAGAGCCCCCTCACCCAATTCCTGGGCAACAGCAAAACCCCTCAAAAACGGGGGCTTTTTTGAGGGGCCAACTCTTTACAACAAAGCGCACGGCAAGGGACGAGAAAAGTTCACCGATGGGCGCGAGTACATTGGTGAGTTTGAAGGTGACTTTCCCGACGGATACGGAACCGAATACGACAGCGATGGCCACATCCTAAAGCAAGGCTTTTGGAGATACGGGGTGTTGATCACATCAACACCTTATGGCCCTGACAAATAAGATACGCATAACGCGGGCAATAACTCCCTTCACCACCCTCGGTATTTTTCAACTTAAGGGTTTGCAGGCCCGGTTATCCACGAAAGAGTGCATGAGGCGTGCACAAGAAGTGCACAAGGGAATACGAGGTAGCACAAGCAGTCCCTCACCCAAAATAGTCTGTTGAATTTTAGGGTTTCCCTAAACAATTCCTTTTTCAAGTAACGCTTGAGTGTCAAAATACAAGCACTAAAAACCCGATCTAAAAGTACATTTTCTTTTGTCCCATGGCCCTCATGACAAGCCTACCCCCCAACTACCGTGCGCTCGTCATTGGCTCAAATGGATCCATAGGCAGCGCGTTTGTGCAATCGCTCGCCCTGGATCCGAGTTGCGCAGCGGTTGAGCAACTCAGCAGAGCAACTACGCCTGGTTTTGATCTAAACAATGAACAAAGCGTTGAGGATTCCCTCGCACCCTTTAAGGCTCAAGGAGGTTTTGATTTGATTATTGACGCTACAGGTGCATTGGTACTAAAGGGCGTAGGTCCCGAGAAATCACTCAACGCTCTCAAAGCCTCTAACTTTGATGAGGCCTTATGGGTCAACTGCATAGGCCCTACCGTGATGCTTAAAAACTTAGTTCCGCTGTTGAAACAAAACAGATGTATTTACGCCAAACTATCCGCTAGAGTGGGTAGTATTTCAGACAACAAACTCGGGGGCTGGTACAGCTACCGTGCTTCAAAAGCCGCGTTCAACATGGTTTTACAAACTGCGGCAATAGAGCACCACAGAAAAAATCCACAGTCGATATTTGTAGCTCTGCAGCCCGGTACAGTTGCATCGAAACTCTCTGCACCCTTTGTAGCCCAGTCCAAGACCCTTACTCCCCAAGATTCTGTGCTTCAAATGCTAGCATCCCTGGATCAGCTCAAACCCAGCGGTCGAGCTCAATTTATAGATTACAAAGGAGCACCCATTGCCTGGTGAAAAATTACGTGCACTCCTCAGTGAGGAGGATATATCCCGCATCATTGAGATGGCGTGGGAGGACAGAACATCTTTTGATGTCATCAAGCTGAGTTACGGCATGTCAGAGCCGGATATAAAGGCCCTGATGAAGACTTACCTTAAGAGGACTGCCTATATTTTGTGGCGTAAGCGAGTTACAGGGCGGGTAACGAAGCATCAACAACTAAGGGATCCAGGTGTATCTAGAGCTTATAGCTCTAGTCAATACAAATTGAAATCTAATTGATTTCAAACCTAACGCTGCCAAAGTCATTGTTTGCCCTTATTTGAAATCCTCTATCTCAATGAGTATCTCATTACGCCTAAACATGGGAAGCGTCCAAGGCGGGTTGTAACGCGCTAATTTGGGGGCTCCAAGCGCTTTTAGATGGTTCTTCACCACCCACTGCATCAACTGATCTGAGTATTCTTGTATTTTGCCTGTGCCGTTAAAGCCAGAATAATTAAACACAGCATAATATTTGGTTGGAACTGATCTTATTTTGACATCAGGGTTGTTGGGCTTAGGAAGCGTTGCTTCGGAATATTCACTTGGCATGACAAAGAATACGCGCCACTGCTCGGAGTTAAGCATGGGTTGGTCTATGTCTTGTAGGGGCTCAACCACAACGGGTGCAGTCATTGCTATTTTTGATGAAACCTTCTCAGGGGGTTTATTTGATGAGCCAGTAACCCCTCCTGTAACGGCTCCAGCAACAGTACCTGTATCAGCACCAACACTGCCCCCAGCGGGTGTTTGATTGTTCCCGAAAATGAAATCCGCTATTCGCCTGAACCCTTGATTAGACGCGCCGTCCATGCCTGCTTGAACGAAGGTCTCCGCGACCAGGTAAGGGGCGTACCTTCGGACCTCGAAGGGGTCCTCTTTCTTGAGGGTTTCGAATTTAGGTTCTTCAATGGCCATAGCTAAACTCATGTGTGCGTTTAGGAGGAAAACAAATGATAGAGAAAAAACAAATCGAAGTAAGACTGCGCGTAGGACTGCGCAGATGCGGTTCAATTTCATTTAGCCACCCTCCCCTTGGACTGTTCAATTTGAAAGACTATGAAACTTGGATTGAATTTTGCGAATCACACTTAACGTGCTTTTCGCAATTTAGGCAATTTACGCAATTTACGCAATGGAACTAATTGACGTACTTTATTTAGGCGCCCTAAACAATGCACAAATCTTATTGCCATCTGGGTCTCTCAGATAAGCAATAAACATCTTGCCCGCGGCTCCCTCTCTAAATCCGGGTGGATCCTCACAAGTTGTGCCCCCGTTTGCCAGGCCGGCGTCATGAAAGGCTATCACCTCCTCACTTGATTTAGCGAGAAAACCCACGGTGCCTCCGTTAGCAGGTGTAGCTGGTTTACCGTCAAGGGGCTTGGTAATACTAAAGCTCCCCGTTGGACTTCTATAAAAGTACCGTGTGCCTTGATTAGCAATTCCTGGACTTGTACCTAAGGTGCTCAGTACAGCGTCGTAAAACTTTCTAGAAGCCTCTAAATCATTAACACCGACCATTACATGACTAAACATTTGTAAATTCTCCTAAGGTTAGATGCGGATTATATGGTTTTAGGCTTGGATGTTTGTTGGTTAGATAACACTCACTGAACCCTGCCCGATCCGAGTAAGTTGAAGCTTTGTCCTCAAAGCCCCGCAAGACATATTTCAAAAGAGAGCTTTAGGGTCATGAACATAAGCACATATCCAAGAAGCGCAGTTCCAGTAAAATGAACTACTATGAATAACATTCTCCAAATAACAAACCTTTGCAAAAAATACCAATCTGGTTTTGAAGCCTTAAAGGATGTAAATTTAAATATTGCCAAGGGTGAGATTTTTGCCCTCTTAGGTCAAAACGGTGCTGGCAAAACAACTTTAATCAGTATCATCTGCGGCATTGTGACCCCCTCCTCAGGTGAAGTGCTAGTCGACGGTCAAGATATTGTTAAGCATTACCGCTCAGCTCGCTCGCTCATTGGTCTGGTTCCCCAGGAAATATCGACCGATTCGTTTGAAACAGTTTGGAACACAGTAACATTTAGCCGAGGTTTATACGGAAAACCTCCCAACCCAGAGTTCATCGAGAAAGTGCTCAAAGATCTATCACTGTGGGATAAACGCCAGAACAAAATCATGACCTTATCGGGGGGCATGAAACGCAGGTTAATGATAGCGAAAGCCTTGTCCCACGAACCCAAAATACTCTTCCTTGACGAACCAACCGCAGGTGTTGACGTGAGCCTCAGACGGGACATGTGGGATCTGGTGAAGGTTTTAAAGGAGATGGGTACAACCATCATCCTCACCACCCACTACATTGAAGAGGCTGAGGAGATGGCTGACAGAATTGGGATTATTCGCCGCGGCGAGTTAATTCTCGTTGAGGAAAAATCAAGTCTCATGACCAAGCTCGGCAAAAAAGAGCTCACCCTCCAACTTCAACATGCCCTGCCTGGTATTCCCAGTGAGCTAGAAATTCCTGGACTCAAACTCTCCACTGATGGTTTTGAATTAACCTACACCTTTGACTCCAACGGAGAGCAGATCGGAATAGCTGAGCTTTTACAAAAGCTGGCACTCCACCATATCGTTTTTAAAGATTTAAATACGAAACAAAGTTCGTTAGAGGAAATATTTGTGAACTTAGTCAACTCAGGAGCTCACCATGGCTCTTAACTACTTCGGTATCCGAGCGATCTACCTGTTCGAGCTAGCTCGCACCAGACGCACCATAATGCAAAGCATCATTGCGCCCGTGATATCTACGTCGCTTTACTTTATCGTATTTGGCTCAGCTATCGGCTCCAGGATCACCCAGATGGAGGGCATCTCTTACGGTGCGTTTATTGTGCCTGGCCTGATCATGCTGTCTCTTCTCACCCAGAGTATTTCTAATGCATCATTTGGGATTTATTTCCCAAAATTTAGCGGAACAATTTACGAACTGCTCTCTGCACCGCTCTCGCCTTTTGAGATTATTCTGAGCTACGTAGGGGCAGCAGCGACCAAGTCCATTTTCCTGGGAGTTGTGATCTTGATCACAGCCGCTTTTTTTGTGCCTCTGCGCATTGATCATCCTATTTGGATGTTGGTCTATCTCATACTGACCTCAGTCACATTTAGTTTGATTGGTTTTATTATTGGGATCTGGGCAGATGGGTTTGAGAAGTTACAGGTTGTCCCCTTGTTAATCATTACACCGCTTACTTTCTTAGGCGGCAGCTTTTACTCCATCTCTGTTCTACCGCCGTTTTGGCAAAACGTTGCTCTGCTAAATCCAGTGGTTTACCTCATAAGCGGATTTAGATGGAGCTTTTATAGCATCGAGGACGTCAATCTATGGCTAAGCCTTAGCATGACGCTCGGCTTTTTAGCCCTTTCAATTGCTACCGTCGTTTGGGTATTTAAGACCGGCTACCGTCTTAAAAAGTGAGCTTTTGGGCCTTTGGCTGAACTCAAAGAAATAAAACTAAGCCACCTTATTTGTATGTCTACCTTTAGGGTGAGTTTACGCAGACACCTCAACCAATAGCTACTGCTTCAACGAAGGCGTCGTGGTAATCGTCGACGCGAGACTGCATGAATGTAACAGGGGACGGTGTCACACTTTCCACCCCTGAGCGGCAATGGTTCCAGGCGAACGGTATTCCTGAGGATGAGGACTTAGGGGAATATTGGTTATCTGACGGGTATATGAGACACGAGATGTCTAGTTGGGTGTATCCGCACCATTTCATAGACTTTGCTACTGCCGTCCTCGTAGATCATCGTTGTCCTGTTGCCAGTGAGTTTCATACGCACTTGAACAAACCAGTCCTCAGTGCCAATCTCGCTTAGGTGACTGGCAGTCTCATCCATCATCCAACAACACTAAGCCTCTTCAGCCAAATACTTAGTGCCATCGGTTAGTCGGTGCCTGCGACTGATACGGTAATATTTTTCAGTGCCAGTGGAATGGCTCAGTTGTGATAGGACTCGGACACTCATTCCAGCCCCCGTTCTACACTAAACTAAATGCGACAACTACCCTGACACCGGGGGCAAGCTGAACTTGTCTCAGTCATCGATACGTTTCAGATCACGATAAAAATTCTCATGAGGACCAAACGTCAACAGCTTGATGCTTTCCTCATCCAAAA
>CAJAYT010000044.1 GCA_903949285.1 uncultured Burkholderiales bacterium | reverse complement strand
GGTTGATACAGCCATGTGTCCCAGTCAAAACTGAGAGATAAGTACGCTATTCGACATATTATTAGCTTAATTTGGCTCACCGTGCTAAGTGGCTGTCAGCGATAATAGTAGGCTGCACTTTGGACAGTGTCATGATCCAGTGTGAATGACTTGAACTCTCAAGTCCCCTTACAAGCTTTAACCCTGAACTAAGACTCGAACAAGTGCCTGATTCTCCTAACCATCCTGCGTCCGTCCAAGACGGTATTGACCTTCGGGCTCTCCTAGCCGTATTACTGGCCGTGGCTCTTAGCGCTTTGGACACCGCTATTGCAAATACTGCTTTGCCAACCATTGGATCTGATTTGCACGCGCCTGCATCAGCGTCCATTTGGGTCATCAATGCCTACCAACTGAGCATCGTCGCCTCTTTATTGCCTCTCGCTGCGCTTGGTGACTTGTGGGGCCCTAGGCGGGTATTTTTGTGGGGCTTGGGAATATTTACCGCATTCTCATTTGCCTGTGCGTTATCCAGCGATTTGCAAACGCTTGCCATTTGCCGCTGGGGACAGGGTTTTGGTGCCGCTGGCATTATGAGCGTTAACATCGCTTTGATTCGGGTTTTGTTTCCCAAGGAGCGCTTGGGAAGAGGGGTTGGATTTAATGCGTTGGTGGTGGGTGTCTCCTCGGCGTTGGGTCCGACAGTCGCCTCCTTGGTACTTTTGGTTGCGCCTTGGCAGTGGCTCTTTGGTCTTAATGTGCCGCTCGGGTTATTGGCGTTGTGGTTTGCTTGGCCCGCCATACCGCGCACGCACAAGGGCAGTCAAGAGGTGCAGAGGCACAGCCTGAAAGTGGCAGAGGCAAAGAGCGCAAGAGATCACACGTTTGATCCCCTAACGGCAATAGCTACTGCGCTCACCTTTGGCTGTTTAATTTATGCGCTCACCGCTGCAGCGCAAAGACACAGCTCGTCCCAATTGGTACCTTTTCTATTTTTAGGACTCATAGCGCTTATTTATTTGTTGCGCCGTCAGCGTTCACACCCAGCACCTATGCTGCCTGTTGACTTGCTCAAACGACCCATGTTTGCGCTGTCAACGCTTACATCCATCACGTCCTTTGCCGCGCAAGGTTTAGCCTTTGTTGCACTGCCTTTTTATTTTGAACAAACGCTGCACAGGGACTCAGTCGAAACTGGTTTTTTGATTACAACATGGCCAATCTTGGTCGCTATTGCTGCACCCATCGCTGGGAGACTGTCTGATAAATACCCACCCGGATTACTAGGTGGAATTGGGTTGAGTGTTCTCTCCTGTGGATTTGTGTTGCTTGCCATGTTGCCCAGCAGTCCAAGCGTCTTGCATATTGTGATTTGTATGGCTATTTGTGGCGCAGGGTTTGGGGGCTTTCAATCTCCTAACCTTAAAGCGATTATGTCAAGCGCACCCCCCAATAGGAGTGGTGGTGCGAGTGGGGTGATTGCTATGGGGCGTTTGATAGGACAAACCTCTGGAGCAGCAGTCGTAGCTTTGTGCTTGGGGTTGTGGGGTGATTCAATGGGCCCACTCATTGCGTTGGCAATTGGAGCGGGGTTTGCTGGACTAGCAGCGCTTGCTAGTTTCTCTCGCCTATGGGTTGAATAATCCCAGAATCTCAAAAGCACTGTGATATTTGATGGGGTATCACTTCAGCAGTTTACCGCTCAACCACCGGTAAAGTATGCCGATGATTCTTTAATATGAAACTGATTCAAATTTAGGTTAAGAAGACCAGTTTTTAGTGGTCCCGCCGACAGGAATCGAACCTGTATCCCACGCTTAGGAGGCATGTGCACTATCCATTGTGCTACGGCGAGGCGAAAAAATTAAAAACTTACCTAATCAAATCTAATCAAATCAATTGATTGACTTCAACGCGTGAAGTCACAAAGGACGCTTTTACAAGACTTCATGAAACGCTTCATAAGGAAAGGGGTTTCATGAGGGCAGCCCCTACCACCTGTTTTTGACTGTGGTAACCCTCTATTCTAAGGCGGATCCAGTGAGTTGCCCTAACCCTTGACCTCAGACTCTGGTCTTGACCCCGCTTCATCACCTTTTTATTTGTTGGCCCCACTTGGGTTATTGGAGCCATGCCAAGCATGCAGCTACAACCCGGGGTCTATTGTTTGCTATTTACTTAAGCTGCGCATTGCCTCTTCAAGGCCTTTTAAGTTAAGGGGGTACATCTTTTGGCCCATTAAATTTTGAATCATCGAGATGCTCTGCCTGTATTGCCAAACGCCTGGCGGCTCGGGATTGATCCACGCAAATTTAGGGTAAGCATGGGTGAGTCTTTGTAGCCAAGTTGCGCCTGGTTCTTCGTTGTTATATTCAACACTCCCCCCCGGTTGAACGATCTCGTAGGGGCTCATGGTTGCATCTCCAACGAAGACCAACTTGTGGTCCTTGTTGTATTTGCGGATAACGTCCCAAGTCGGGAACTTCTCAGCGTAACGCCTTTTGTTGTTTTTCCATAAATAGTCATAAACACAGTTGTGAAAGTAGAAAAACTCCAAGTGCTTGAATTCGGTTTTGACCGCGGAGAAAAGCTCCTCAACGCGCGCTACATGCTCGTCCATTGTTCCACCGATATCCATCAAGAGTAGTAATTTCACGTTGTTGCGTCGTTCGGGCACCATTTTGATGTCCAAGTAGCCCGCGTTAACCGCTGTCGAGCGTATCGTGTCGTCTATATCGAGCTCTTCTGCAGCGCCGGCGCGGGCGAACTTTCTCAGTCGACGCAGGGCGACCTTGATGTTGCGTGTGCCAAGCTCTACGCGATCGTCGTAGTCCTTGTACTGTCTTTGCTCCCAAACCTTCACTGCGCTTCTTTGCTGGCTTTTGCCGCCAATTCGAATCCCGCGGGGATTGACACCTGAATTACCAAATGGGGATGTTCCTCCCGTTCCAATCCATTTACTGCCCCCTTCGTGTCTTTCCTTTTGCTCCTCAAGGCGCTTTTGCAGCGTCTTCATCAACTCATCCCAGTCCATGCTCTTGAGCGCTGCGATTTGTTCGGGCGTGAACTCACGCTCCAGTGCTTTGCTGAGCCAGTCTGGTGGGACACGGGTCATCCATTCACCGATGTACTCAACCCCCTTAAAGTAGGCAGCGAAAGCTTTATCGAATTTGTCATAATTTTTCTCATCTTTGATGAGCGTCATGCGGCTCAGGAAATAGAAATCATCAATGGAGTACCCCTGAGGTTCACTTTGTGCCCCTTGCGCAGTATCAGCACCGATGGAGACGGGGCCAACCACGCCTTTCTCTAAGCTTTTGAGGAGGGTTAAATACTCGGATACCGAGACCGGTAATTGGGCTTTGCGAAGCGAGTAAAAGAAGTCAATCAGCATGTTGGGTGTTTGGGTGCGTGCTAGGGGGTGGGGGGTGTTAACGCCTTCGGCTTTGATAGGTTTGGGACTGAAGGTGATGCAGGTTGGAGCGGACACTGGGCCACTCAGCGCGCGTGATGCTGTAAACGCAGGTATCCCTGAGACTACCGTCCTTCATGATTTGGTGAGACCTCAAAATACCGTCAAGCTTAGCCCCAAGTCGCTCTATAGCGCGTCTGCTTTGTGCGTTCATGAAATGAGTCCTAAACTCTACTGCAATGCACGCCATTTCCTCAAAGGCATGTTTTAGCATCAGAAACTTCATCTCTGTGTTAATCCCACTACGCTGGGAGTCCTTAGCCAACCAAGTAGAGCCAATCTCCAAGCGTTGGTGCTGGGGATCGATGTGCATATAGGTGGTCATGCCACAAAAACACTCTCGCTCTTTGTCCCAAACGCTAAACGGGACCATGGAGCCGATGCTTTGAAGGCTCAGACGTCTATTAATTTCTCCATCCATTTGCTCAGGGTTAGGAATACTGGTGTACCAGATTTTGTGAAGCTCACCGGCTTGAACCAACACCTTCATCTCGTTGCTGTGCTCCTGATTCAGGGGCACGAGTTTTACCCGCGTTCCCTCAAGCGTTAGTGACGGTTGTGTATTGGGTGAATTCACAGCGTGTCCTTGAGACTGGGTAATAGTAGTATTAAAAGTAATAGTAATAGTAGTAATGTGAGACGCGAGAGTGAAGACTTAGGTTGATGAGCCCCAAGCTAGACACCCATAAGGCCTTAGCGATTACGACTTTGCATGTAAACCAACTTTTCCAAGAGCGACAGGTCCTGCTCATTTTTAAGCAATGCTCCAACCAGCGGTGGAATCTTCACCTGTTCCTCGCCTGCACTTAAGCTTGCGGGATCGATGTCCTCACTCAGCAAAAGCTTAATCCAGTCGAGCAACTCTGATGTGGACGGTTTCTTTTTAAGGCCTGGGAGACCACGCACATCGTAGAAAGACTTTAGTGCGTTTGAGAGTAAGTCTTGTTTGAGGGTGGGGAAGTGAACTTGAACAATAGACTTCAAGGTGACTGGGTCGGGAAATTGGATGTAGTGAAAGAAACAACGTCTAAGAAATGCGTCCGGTAATTCTTTCTCGTTGTTCGAGGTGATGAAGACCAAGGGGCGGTGTTTAGCCCTTACCCATTCCTTAGTCTCGTAGCAATAAAACTCCATCCTGTCCAACTCTCTGAGTAAATCATTGGGGAACTCGATGTCTGCTTTATCGATTTCATCGATGAGCAATGCGACAGGCGAGTCGGCTATGAAGGCTTGCCAGAGGACTCCTTTTAAGATGTAGTTGTGGATATCTTTGACCCGCTCGTCCCCAAGTTGACTGTCCCTGAGTCGGCTCACCGCATCGTACTCATATAGTCCCTGTTGTGCTTTGGTGGTTGATTTGATATGCCACTGTAAAAGCGGCATAGAGAGCGCCCTGGAGACCTCCTCTGCCAACATGGTTTTGCCTGTACCCGGCTCGCCTTTAACAAGAAGCGGGCGCTTGAGGGTCATGGTGGCGTTGACGGCGAGCATCAAATCGGGGGTGGCTACGTACTGGTCGGTTCCGGTGAATTTCATGGGTAATGTCCGCTGTTTTGAGATACTTGGACCATTTTAGGGGCTATCCTAAAAACCGTGCGCTCTGGTCCTCATTCCCGAGTAAAGCGGGCAAATATTGTGATTGGACGCCATATCAACGACTCGGGGCTTGCCTTGGGGGGTTGTGCTCTGATTTTTAAGGGTTTACGTAGTGCTCTAAAACCCCACGGCAGGATCTATATAATACGGGATCTGTCAGGTTTTGGTACTCCTTTTGACTCCCATAAAAATGAAATTTCTAACTTCCATCTCTATCGCTTCCCTTCTCTTTGGTATCACCACTTTTGCTAGCGCTGATCAGATCCAGGGAAATCCCCAAAACGGTGAGCAAAAGATTTCCATGTGTATCGGTTGCCACGGAATTGCCGGCTACCAAGCAAGCTTTCCCCAGGTTTACAAAGTGCCTAAGATTGCTGGACAAGGCGCTGCTTACATTGCTTCTGCTTTGAATGCCTACAAAAAAGGCGATCGTCGCCACCCAACGATGCACGGTATCGCAGTCTCCATGACCGATCAAGATATTGCCGATGTGTCCGCTTATTACTCAACACTGGGTAAGGACGCAAATTTCACCCTATCAGACACACCAAGCGTTCCCGATGCGGATGTCGGTGCACTCATTCAAAAGGGTGCCTGTACCTCTTGCCACGGATCCAACTTTAGCAAGCCTATCGATCCAAGCTATCCTAAACTGGCTGGACAAAACTGGGATTACTTATTTGTAGCCCTTAAGTCATATAAATCCGGCTTACAAGCCTCTTGGGGGCGTAACAACGGCATCATGGGCGGGGTTGCCAAACAGTTCTCTAACGATGAGTTAAAGCTGATCGCTAAATATATTGGCAGTCAAGACGGTGAGATTAAAACCGTTCCTCAGTCTAAATTTAGATAAAAATTCAGCCCTATTTAGCTGATAGTTTTTTATTGATTCAAAGCCATACGGCTAATCCCGTATGGCTTTGTGGTTTATGACCTCCCATTAGCCCCTATGACCCCCTACGACCCCCTATGACTTCACTTGAAGTAGGGCCCAGGGTGAACGGCGCAGGGCGCTGAACCTAGCCGCACTCCACTTGATCCGTCCTCGACTGTGTCACCCAGTCTAGACATGGCGCAGCTACAAAGTTTTAGTCGCCCTTTGTTGGACTGCCTCAATATAAGCTTGTCCGTCAGGTGGACGTCCACTTCTTTGACTCTCCCAAACCATCACCCCTAGGCACTCCATTACCTCGTGATGCGCAGCGTGAAGATCCCCGCGCTTGGCGCTGAGGAGTTCGACAGCCTGGCGGATGCCTCTTGGCTGATCGATTGAGCACTGCTCACTGATCGACAGGTGCATGGATAGGTGCAGGAATGGATTGGTCGCTGCGTCATCAACACTGTAATTCTTGGAGAGCGCAAGATCCACATTTGAAAGCGCTGGGTGATACTCAGGATGCTCACCAATCCACTGAGCGGCCAGAGTTTCCAATGAATCGCTCAGCGTATTGTTTAGGTATTTGGCGTAAGCGGCGCAAAAAAAACGCCTGACATCTTCTTGACTTGGGGTAAACATAGAGGGGTATTTTGCTCTAACTTGAGGCCATCCGCTTTGAGTTGGACGATAATCTTTTGATTGATTTTTGTCGTTTTACAATTTTATTCAAAGAGTTTTCTATGATTGATGCTTTTATTTGTGACGCTCAGCGTACTCCATTCGGCCGTTACGGGGGATCGCTCAGTTCGGTGCGAACGGATGACCTGGGCGCAGTTCCTATCAAAGCCCTCATGCAAAGAAATTCGCGTGTGGATTGGCAAAGTGTGAGTGATGTTATCTACGGCTGTGCCAATCAAGCGGGTGAGGACAACAGGAACGTTGCCCATATGTCTAGCTTGCTCGCTGGCTTGCCTCTAGAGGTCCCTGGCGCGACTGTCAACAGGCTTTGCGGCTCAGGCATGAACGCGATCGGATTAGCGGCACAGGCAATTAAATCAGGTGAGGGCTCTTTACTCATCGCAGGCGGAGTAGAGAGTATGAGCCGGGCACCATTTGTGATGCCCAAAGCCGAGAGCGCTTTCAGTAGATCCAATAATGTGTATGACACAACCATTGGATGGCGCTTTATCAATCCTCTTATGAAGCAGTTGTACGGTGTTGACTCAATGCCAGAGACTGCAGAGAACGTAGCCACAGATTACAAAATTGAACGCGAAGCTCAAGACAAAATGGCGCTGTCTAGTCAACTTAAAGCAGTTGCAGCGCAAAAAGCGGGCTACTTTGACTCTGAAATTACGCCTGTAACCATCGCTCAGAAAAAAGGCGATCCACTCTTGGTCTCCAGGGATGAACATCCAAGGGAGACAACCATGGAGTCTCTCGCCAAGCTAAAAGGTGTGGTTAAAGCAGACGGGACAGTGACTGCGGGTAACGCAAGCGGCGTTAACGACGGATCCTGCGCGCTGTTGCTCGCGAATACTCAGGCTATTAATGCCAACCATTTAACCCCGCGC
Organism: uncultured Burkholderiales bacterium; assembly: GCA_903949285.1. GTDB lineage: Bacteria > Pseudomonadota > Gammaproteobacteria > Burkholderiales > Burkholderiaceae_C > Limnohabitans. The sequence goes on along the minus strand of CAJAYT010000044.1, from coordinate 16,964 downwards.
GCACGCGTGCTGGGTATGGCCGTTGCTGGGGTGCCCCCTCGAGTTATGGGGATCGGCCCTGCACCTGCCACTCAAAAAGTTCTCGCGATGGTGGGTCTTAAATTAGAACAGATGGATGTGATTGAGTTGAATGAAGCCTTTGCGGCGCAGGGCCTAGCTGTTCTACGAACACTTGGGTTGTCTGATGATGACCCACGGGTCAATCCAAATGGAGGTGCAATTGCTTTGGGGCATCCACTGGGCGCAAGTGGTGCAAGGCTTGTTATGACTGCCGTTAACCAACTCCACCGTATATCCGGGCGTTACGCGCTGTGCACGATGTGTATTGGGGTGGGGCAGGGCATTGCAATGGTTATCGAGCGGGTTTAAGGCTTCATCGAGAACACTTTAATCAATGCGCATTCAAGCTTACGCGCAAAGCCTATAAGTTGAACAGTTTGTTCAACTTATAGCCTGACACTCATAAAAGAGCTAACACAAGAGCTAATACAAGAGCTAGTCACGCGCAAATTAGTGCAACCTGTATTGACGATCAATTTGATCATCAGGCGCTAATTCATCATTCGCCGCAGGGGGAGGAGCGTAGCTCCTGACATCTGGTGCCACCCACCGTGTATCTTCCATATAAAGGTCTACAGGCCTACGTAGCATCTGACCTCCGTTTGCAACCAACGGTGCCCAGGCGAAATACCCTGTATCCGCGCTGGACCTGGTCATAAACGAATCAAACGGAACGCTAATGAGGATGCCTTTGTCAAAAGAGCCTTCTCCAAATACAGCGTACGGTACGTTGGTTCTTGTGAAATACGCTTTCAAAGCAACACCGTTTCTAAAGGTCTTTGTAGCTGCAAAAGTTGCACCAACGTCCCCTGCTAAATAGTGGCCAACACTAATGGATGTGCGAATACCGTCAAGAGGCGTGATCCAGTGCTGTGTCAGGTGTCCCGTTGTTACTTTGTAATCTTGGAAATTAAAGTCTTGTCTGAATGAGCGTTGCGTGACACGGTTCACGTCCAGCGTGGTCGCCAGCACACTGCCGGGTTGACGGTACATGATCTCACCACCTACTCCACCAAACATCTCCTCCAAAAATCCACCGTAGCCTGCAACATACCAACTCTCGGATACTCTTTTTGCGTTCGTCAAGCTGAGATTTGTAAGGGTGTACTCGGAAGAATTAAAGTAATAATCAACATCGCTCCTCACGTGGTGCAAGGAGGAGTTTTGAAAAACGATGACCTTATCGTAATTGTTAAAAAGTCTTGCCCTCTCCATACCCTTGAGCTCAAAGTTGTAAGGCAAATTGACATTCAGGTGGAGCGCAGCACTGAACTGATAAATTAGAAAGTCTCCGGGACCATCTAACTGTTCGATGAAATCTAACCCCGGCTCGAGCTTGAATTTAGGGGCAACGCTCTCTAGGAGTTTAGCCTCGCCCTTGTGAGGAGCGATGTCGTAAGAAATTGGATTGGGGTTAATTGCTTCATTAGTAGCGCCGTTTCTCATCGGCTCCACCCTGGATGGCTGGGTTTGTGCATTGACCCAACTCTCTCTGTCGATTGTCTCCACGGCCAAGATCGATCCAGCACCTCGGTGCTCAATCTTGATGGTGTTGACATCTTGGGGTGCGTCTCTGTTAACGATAGCGACTGCTTTGTCAACAAAAGTGTTTGTATAAGGGGCTAGAGTTTTACTGGCATCGATTGACACAACATCGTTGTCTTTGTAAATCTGATTCACCCGCCACTGGGTTTGGTCTTGAATATCGATAGCCGTTGTTCGCCAATCGGGCTCCTCGGTAGGTCTGTATGCTTTTAAGGCAGGCAGGGGTGGATCCGATAACTTGGGCATCGAGAGGGAGGATAAATCCGTATAAAGCGTAACGCCGAGCGCAACTGTATTGCCCCGCTCCACTCCTAGCGATAGATCCACAAACCGAAGGGGACTGTACACGAGGCCTAAGTTAATCGGAGACTTTTGAACAAAAGCGTTCCCAAGTGGTTCGTGTTGATAATTATTGCCGTCGTACTCTGCTTTTAAGATTAAATTTTGAATCGGAGTTGCATACTCCACACCAGCGAAAAGTGAACCCGGGCCGTGGAACCAAACTTTAGGATTAAAGGTGCCCCCCGTACTTGCGTCCCCGTTATCTACGGCTCGCAGTTTGTATTTTGAACCCAACGGATTTGGTATGCCGCCTCTTGCACCTAAATTTCCAAAGGCAACGCCCAAACTAAAATCAAGTCGATCAATGCGTTTGTTGGAGACAACGTACTCTGAGCTGAAAAGTCCTGTACCAGCCAAGTCTTTAACACCAACCGCAACGGCAGGCATAAAGTCAGATTCCTTGAACGCCGTGGCTTTGAGGTCTAAACTTTTGTCTTTATACGTTGACGTCGTAACCCCTGGATCGTAGTCCCGGTTATTGATACTGGTGTACCTAAAACCACCCTCTAACCACTCTAAGGGTTGGAAAAAATTATTCCACATCGTGTAGGGTGAAAGTGCAGTAAAGTTTGTGGAGAACGTCCCCACACCTCTCATCCTTGCACTAGGAGTTTGCAGCAGCCCTGTATACCCCCAGTCACTGGCTGAGTGTCTTGGCTCGAACTGGTGATCAGTTAGTTTAAGAAAACTCAGGGGCTGGGGTTCTTCTGGGCGGACTTGGCGTTCGTAGCTTGGAAACCTCTCCAAAGCAATCCTGTTGGAGACCCCCTGCGTTGCGAGCCAGCGCGCCCATCTGTCACTGAATTCCTCTGGGATATTGCTTAGCCAATCCGGCGCCCAAATCCATGCACCTGGTGCGGGTTCTTCTTGACGGGAGGGGTTCCACATACTCAGGCCCACTTTAACCACTCGACCATCTGGCTCTGCAATCCAGCCCCAAGCCCCGTTCAGCTGCGTTTGACAAGCCTTGACATAGTCCCGTGCGATGAGTCCGGCTTGATGCGGGGTTTCACAAACAACACCGGCTGAGGACATCACCCTTACGGTGGAAGGACGAGTAGGGATCTCAACCGTATCACCCACCTTTAAGAGGGGATCGCGTTTGGGGTTCACCTCTAACCATTTAGCCGCTGCACCTGCGGTTCTTACTTTGCCCGTGGGTGGGAGTTCTTTAAGAATACGGCTTAGTTTCGTGAAGTGTTCAGCCGTTTTTCTTTGTCTTGTGCTGAGCTCCTCTATCCTGCCTTGACTGACCCTGCTTGTAACTGCGTTATCCCACAACTTAATGTTGGAGAGTTGACGGAGCTGCTTTTGAAGTTCTGTGTACTCTTGTTGTTGCACAAGCATCTCTTCAGGCGTTGACCACATGAGGCCCAGAAGATAATCGTTTTCCTGGGCGACGCCCGAGCGCTCACGCTGGGTTAACCATTGGCTTAGTCTTTGGGATTCAGATATTAATTGAGTGTGCTGTAGACGTGTAGTGTTGGTAGCGGCTTTCATCACATCTTGTGAAAAAGCAGTTCCTTGTAATCCCAAGATACCGATAGCACAAACGAATAGCGCCAGTTTAGTACGGGACGTTTTACCGGAGCAGATAGATATTGGTCTGCTCTGAAAGTGATAATTGGTGTGAGTGCAATTCATGGTAGACATCGTTTTATTTGAATGACTTTAGTATTTGTAGTGTGTAGGACAAACTCATTCAAGTTGAGAATCAACGCTTAGCGTGAACCTGAAGGGAATGAGTCTAGATCCTCGTCATTCTTTTGCAATAAAGCCAACATACTTGAGCGATAAGCATAAATCACTGGCAATACACTGCTCGCTGTACACAATCTTGCCGTTTACGTATGCAAATAATTGCTTGTAGGACCAGCTCGAGTTGTTTTTATCTTTGCTGTTCACAAGATCTTCAAACCAAACCGCATCCAAGTTAGGGGGTAGGGTCGAGTCCTGTGTTTTTGTTGGTGCAACAATCACTCGGGTTTGAATCTCATCTTTAAAGCCGAATCGGTATCCTGGCATGAGATCTCTCGTTCGAGTCCAATAAACGGGACTGTTTCTAAGGATAGATTCCCAGCCCTGAGGTGGACTACTGCTTTGTCTCCACTCACTAGTCATACCCATCACAGACTCTATTCTCCCGTCCACGAGTTCTAGTGTTTCTTTATTTGAGCTGTACCAAAATTCGTGTATGAACTGATCTTTTGAGTAAAGTTGAGTGCTCTTCATGGAGGTGTCACTGTTACTCGTTGCAGGTTGAGATGGTTTTGGGAAAGTCCTATAACCAAGAGCCATCATCACTTGACGTCCGTTTACTTGAACCTTAAGGTATTCAACTCCAGGCTTAAGCCGAGCGCCATTGTTCTCACCAATGCCTGTGGCAACTTTGAAAGTATCCCAAACTGGATTGATCGTGTTGCAGCCGACTAACAAACTTAAGATTAGGAGGTAGGGTAATCTAATTTTCATGCGTCAAGTATAAAAGGGTTGAAACCTGCTTGGTCTGATACCTGACAATATCTTTTAGTTGTTAAGGCAAAAAAAAACGCCCCAGAGGGGCGTTTTCTCTACCAACGAAAGCTTACTTAGTAGCTGAGCTTGATCCAGAGGATGCTGCGTTTGTAGAGGATTTGTTAGCTGCAACTGCTGCTGCAACTGCTGCTGCTGCAACGGCTGCACCAACAACACCAGCTGAAACTGCACCAGCTGCGGCTGCACCAGCAGCTGCTGCACCAGCACCTGCTCCAGCGGCGCCAGCGCCTGCACCAGCTGCGCCAGCAGAACCAGCACCTGCTGAGCCAGCTGCACCTGAGCCAGCTGCGCCAGAACCAGATCCAGCTGCACCGGAAGAGCCTGATGCGCTACCAGATTGAGTTTGTGAGAAGGCAACTGGTGAGAGTGCCAAAGATAAAGAAACTAAAAGTACTGATGCTTTGATCATGGTTCGTTTTCCCAAGTGTTGAAAATTGTTATTCGTGAACAAGTTGCCTTGCTTGGATCGTATTCTATAGGAAATGCCAAGTTTTATATGGAATTAATAAGCCTTAGGGGTGTTAATGTGATAAAAAGACAACTTATTTTGTTCAATATTGAACGTTGATTAAAAGATTATTGGAGTTATAAGGTATTAATTTTTAAATTAAAAAAATTATTAAGTATTCATTAGTGTTGTCTCAAGCCGTACTGGCTATGTGCGGTCAGTTCATCTTTGAAAAATAGACCGTTAAGTATTTATCAGAAGAATTTATATATTTTTATAACGATCAACGTAGATATGCCAGTTTTTGAACCTTGAAATTCACAAGCCTTCGGTAAATGAATGTGTATAGATAAGCAAATAGAGCCATACAAACGAGGAGCGCAAGTGTGTTACTAGAGAATAAACATGCAAAAAAGGTAGGAAGTGCGGTGAGTATCCAAAGCACAACGCTCACTTTGGCGTTTGAGAAATTCTTAAGACCTAACGATGCAGCAACTCTTCCCTTTGGCGCAAAAAGCCTTCTATAAAGCATCGTGTGAAGATGCAGGGCGTCAGGGTGATTAAGAGGATGAGTGCGTACAAACTTTCTTCGGTACATACTAAATACAGTTTCGACCAATGGATAGATGCCAATCAGGACAGGAGCCATGGGAGAGATTTCTGGAGATCTATGGGGCAGAAGTAGTCCAAGTTCCACTACACAAAAGCCGATCAAGTAAGCACCTGCATCACCCAGGAAGATTTTTCCCAGTGGCCAGTTCCATAACCAAAACCCCAAAATAACGAAAAGTGCCAGTAAGCAAAGTCTTAAGAGCGACCAATCACTCACCGTGTAACTGAGATAGGTTAGCCCCGCCAACATAATCATTACAGCCCCACTTGCAAGCCCGTGAAAGCCGTCGATGATATTGATCGCATTGGTGAACCCCGATACAACCAAAATGGTCAGCATAGTCATAAAGAAGGGGAGATGGAGTAAAAAATCAAGCGGTGGAATATCCGTTCTTGTGACCCCCACATGCAAGATCCAAAGGATCAGCACCGAAGATAGGCAAGCCGTTAAAAGTCGTGTGGTTGGATGAACCCTGTGGGTAATATCTTCAATGAGACCGCCTGTAAAAACAGGCAACGCGCCCAGCAACAAACAAAAACCAAGGATCGCATCGTTGGGGTAGACGTCCTTGCTTAAATAAACGCCCGCGCAGAGTCCTAAGAAGATACCAACTCCCCCTAACCGTGAGGTAGGCTTAGTATGCATCTTTTGAATACCTGACTGCTTATCAAGTCCCAAACTCGCAATGCTTTGAGTGGCCAAAATACCAACACACAACGCGCTGCAAAGAAACCCTGCTAAGTAGTGATAATAAAAATCAAAGGAAATCATTTCAAAGGCTACGTACTAATCTGGGTTAGTGTCTTGAGTCATAAAAGTAGGGATAAAGACATGAACTTGGGGATTAAAGAGTTGATTTCCGAAACGACTCATTTCTTCCAGGACCAAGCTTCTCTTAACTGAAGCATTAGCTGAGAGGACTCTGGGTCAGTTGCTGCTTTTTTGATCGCACGTCTCACAAAGGCTGCAAGTACGCCGAGGAATAAACCACCCAGTGCGGACACGAGGACAATAAGACTTCTCTTGGGCTTGGACCTGCGCTCGGGGGGCGTTGCCGGGTCAACTTGCTGCACCAATGGGCCCTCTTTCGCCTCGTCTACACGGGCGATTTCGTACTGTTTGATGAGCACTTCAAGCATCGCTTGTTGAACTTTGATGTCCCTGTAAGCTTGTGAGGCCTCTTGTTGCATGGGGTTCACGGCGGTGGTGGTATTTCCGCTTCCGCTCTCTAATTTGGAGAGCTGTTGACGAAGTGCTGACATCTCGCTCGTGAGCTTTTGGACATCTGGATTTTGGGTAGTCTCAAATCTGCTCATGGCTTGTAGCTGAACTTCTTTTGCGGCAATTTGTCCTCTCATCTCTGCGTTAGCGCGAAGACTGGTTTCCGCCAGTATGGATGTCATCTGCATTCCAGACTTCTCGTTGGCCAATCTAAAGCGCGATTCAGCATTGACCAAATCGGCCTGTGTTTTCTTGATTTGATCTTCGTAGAAAACGCGTCGTTGCTGAGCGTCCGTTACGGCCAGGCGACCCAGTAAATTGTGTAACTCATCGATGTAGACATTGGCCAGTTGTGCCGCAAATACAGGATCTTTATCAGTTGCTTCGATGGAAATAAGACCTGATTTTTTGTCTGAAGTTATCTTAACCGCACCTTTCAAACCAGCCCTGGTATCTGTAAGAGTTTTGGCCTCATAGCGAGTTTGCAAACTCATTTTTTTGATGATTGAGTTTTGTAGGCTCTCGCTCTCCATGAAGGCAATATACATCTCATCTGGACTTTTTACCCCCGCTGCACCGCCGGCCAAACCGGCCAAAGCGCCAAGGCTTGCTAGCGCAGAGGCGGCGCTACTTTGCTGCTGTTGAGGCGGCATCATGAGGGTCTTGGCTGTGAAGACGGGAGTCATGATCAGACTCACCACAATCGCTACTGAAGTCGTGAAAAGCGGTACTGCAAATAAAGTTTTCTTCTCTTGGCCAAGCGCAATGGCCAGATCAATCAAGCTAATCTCATCATCGTCACCGTTTGAGGAGTTGGAGTTCTGTGAATTTAAATCAGCCATAGTGATGGTTCAAGAGATTGAATGTGGGTGTTAATTGAGAGCTAATCAGGCGAATTGGGCAAATTGAGTCATGTGTCGTATTAACGCAGAATTTTGACCGCCGCTACGCCCAAACCAAGTTGATAGAAGATTTGAGTGACATCAACAGTATTTCGAATCACAGCACTCCAAGTGCTTTCTTGATCCAGTTTTTCTGGCATCACGATACTGTCGCCGGGCATGACTTTCGCCGATAAAACGACATTGGACCAATTGCTTTTGTTGTTGGTCAGTGCTGAGCCGTCAGCGCGGATTAGGATGGCTGCTTCTCTATCAGCGCCTGATCCAACACCTGAGAGTTTCAGATAGTCTTCAACTGTTTTATCGGCCTTGTACAGCAAAGCGGACTCAGTATTCACTGAACCAAAAATATACACAAAATCAGGTCGTGCAGGCACCATAAAACGGTCTCCGTTCTGAAGATGAATGTCCGGTAATCTGTCAACACGGTTATAGAGTTCAGGGGTCATGCCAAGGGCAATTCGGCCCTCAGGCTTGAGTCCTCTTAAACGCTCAATGGCTTGGCGTTGTGCGTTTTGTGCAGCCTGGATGCGTGCTTGAGTGGCTGCTAGATTGCTCGTAGCCCCCAAACTTTGTGACGTCTGCAGGAGTGCTGAATTGGATTCAGCCTCAAGGCGTTTGAGGAGCTTTTGTAGATTCTCTTGCTGACTTTTTTTAACCTCTTCTCTGTAAAAGCCTGCGCCGTACATGTAGGCATCGTGGGTTAGCCCGCCAGCCCTTTGGACGATTGCAGAGAGTGATTCACCTGGCTTGGCTTGATACACGCCGGGCTTTGAGACTTCGCCTTCAATGCGCACCATGATTCTTCTTTTAGAGATAGGTACTCTGATATCGTTTACAGAAAACACCGTTACAACGTCTCCAGGTTGCAAGATTTGGTTGTCGGGATCTTTATCGTTGTTTAAAACATTGGCAAGACTGAAGGGAATTAGAGTGACATTCAGATCGTTTCGGTTTAAACGCTCGATGACTGCATAGTCCCAGTTGATTTCGTCATAAAGGTTTCCGATTCGCTCAGACAGGGGTGAATTACTTTGGGCGTAGTTCTCTTGATTAATCGGTTGGTCTTTGAAGAGCCGGCTCTCTCTGAACGTTTTTAAGCTCTCAACGTCTCTAACTTCTTTGCATTTAAGCAAACTTGGGTTGTCTTGACACTCGTTATTAGCGTTTGTTTGCATCTGCAGAGTTTGTGCAGCACTCATGCCATTGGTACCAACACTGGTCGTTGGTGCTTTACTTGCAGGCGCAGCATTAATCCTTGAAACTCTTGATGTCAATTCGCTATCATCCAACAAGTCACTCGGAATCATTTCCCGCTCACGCAGCGCGCGCTCACGTTGATTGGAGTCAAATAAAGTTTCGTTTTGGCGTCTAATGGAGTCTCTGCTGATTAATGCCTCTCGGTTAGGGATAAGATCCTTGATGCGCATACCTTCACGCCAACCAACACGAACGGGTTGAGCAACACTACCCCGAAGCGTCACCGCATTCGAGAGTTCAGGGGTGATGGTGAGAATGGTGATTAAATCACCGTTCTTGAGCGGTGTTTTAAGGCCGCGGCCATCGAGCGCGAAGTCCTCAACCGCTCTGGGTTGCTTTTTGCTAGGGTCAAGTCTCTCGAGCATGACGCGTCTGGGATCGGCAACAACGGGGAGACCGCCTGCAATACTCAAAATTTGATCAAGAGGTTCGTCATTGGTTTTTAGTTCAAACACGGCCGGGGTGTTTACCTTACCCACGATGGCTACGTATCCCAGAGCTGGTGGAATGTAGATCACATCGCCGTCAATGAGTTTCACATCACTGCTACTAAGACCTTCGGATAAAAATTGATAAAGATCGAATTCAGTGATAACTTGCCCACCTCGTTTGAGCTGAACGCGCCTCATCGAACCGTTAGCGTTAGGGCCCCCAGTTGCGAACAAGCCGCTTGCCAAAGTGGTCAGACTGCTGAGTGCGTAGCTACCGGGACGGCGAGCTTGACCGACCACGTATACAGTAATGGACCTGAGCTGTCCAAGGGAGACGCTCAGTTCTACGTCCTTGTAGTATTTCGAAAAAGCAGTTTTAACAACTGATTCAAGTTTGGAGACTTTAACGCCGGATACTGGAACGCTACCGACTTTGGGTATAGATATTTGTCCGTTTCTATCCACTACGACTTTTGCGTCAACGTTCAGGGATCCCCAACCTCTAATGATGACTTGGTCACCAGGACCAACGGTATAGTCGTTGTTGACTGGAGCGTTGTCTAAGGGGGCGAAAGCGCTTGAAGTAGCCACTGTGGCTGTTTTTTCGTTGGTGCGTAGGTTTTCAAAGAAGTCAACGCCGTACAAGGGTAGCTTGTTACCTGAGGTTTCCAAAATGAATTTTTGGAACTCATTGGGCTTTAGTGGCACCATTGAGAAAGTTTGTTGGCCTGCGTTGTTGTTGGGCTGGACGGGGTCATTAGCAACAATTGCAGTGGGAGAGTTGATATTGACACCCCCTAATCCGCCGCCAGCACCTATTCCGCCCAATCCGCCTAGGCCACCTATGCCCGCAAGTCCTGCAAGTCCTTCTAATCCGGCCCCTGCACCGCCAGTTATGCCTGGTATCTGAGCAAGAGCGGGAGATGGGCGAATTAGACCCAAACAGCCAAGCGAAGCTAGGATAGTTAAAGACAACAAAAATTGACGTCCTCTTTTTTGCGATTGAGCGGCACTGGCAAAGAGAAAGCAAGAATTTGAGATATTTTTTTTTAGCATGGGAAAACGAATTATTTAAACAATCAAAAACACAAATAGGGTTGTGATTTGCATAGAAATGGGGAGATGTAGCGAGAAATTGGCTGTAAAAGTTGGGTTTAAGTACCAAGTGGTGAAGGAGTTTCAAACCTCCATTTGGTCAATTAGAAATTCAAGATATCTACCTTGATGTGAAACTACTCAAATCTCGTAGAAAGCATAATATTCTATTCGACTGTGCAAGTCAGACTTGCGATTTAGTGCATTTGAACAACCCTTGTTCCAGGTATGTAAATGCTTTTATTGTTTCAACTCAAAAATTACCACTATTGGTCGATAATAAACAGCTGATCTGAGTTGAAGCCCTGGCTTTTAATGTATTTAAAAATAGCTATATCTCCGTAAAGAGTAGTACTAAATGTCTATAATTCCTGTTATTCTGTGTGGTGGTTCTGGAACTCGTTTGTGGCCACTGAGCCGAAAATCATTACCCAAGCAATTTGTTCCTCTAATCGATAACAAAAGCCTGTTGGAGCATACGCTTCTCAGGTTGCAGAAGTTTACGGACGAGCGCGGATCCCAAAGTCCCGTTATGTGCGTAGCATCTGAGGAGCACAGATTCTTTGTCCAATCTGCTATGCAAAACGTGAGCTCCACGGGCGTGATATTGCTAGAGCCGGTCGCCAGAAATACAGCACCTGCAATGGCTTTAGCTGCCCTGAGAGCTAACCCAGATGACTTACTCCTTTTCTGTCCTGCGGACCACCATATTGCGGACCTGGCTGCATTTCACGCAATGGTGGTTCAGGGTGTGGGTGCAGCTAATTCCGAGCATATCGTAACTTTTGGCGTAACACCTAGTTTCCCAAGTTCCGCTTACGGGTACATCCAAGTGGAAGCATCCTCCAACCGTTTGGTGGAGGGCCCCAAAAAGGTGGCTCGGTTTATTGAGAAACCAACATCACAGCGTGCCGCTGAATTAATTTTGGGTGGTGATGTGCTTTGGAATGCCGGCATCTTTTTAGCCAAAGCCAGCACGCTCCTAAAAGCACTAAAACTACACGCACCTGATATCTTATCGGTATGCGCTGAGGCTATGAAGGACGCGCCAGTAGACGGCGAATTTATTCGTCCAAATGCAAAAGTCTTTGATACTTGCAGATCACAAAGCATCGATTACGCAGTCATGGAAAAGGATGCAAGCGTTGTTGTCGTTCCTTTTCACGGACAGTGGAGTGACGTAGGGAGTTGGAACGCGGTTGCGGCGCTCACTGAACCTGATGGTGCAGGAAACCGTATTGTGGGTAAAGGTTTTATCCAAGGCGCTACAAACACTTACATACACTCGGGCGAGAGGCCTGTTGTGGCTTTGGGTGTGGACAATTTAATTATTGTTGACACCGCAGATGCAATTTTGGTGGCCAATTCTGACCACGTTGAGCAAGTCAAGGATATAGTCTCTAGGCTTAGTGAAAACGGTATTGAGCAAGCAACTCAACACCGCAGAGTTGCTCGGCCTTGGGGGTGGTATGACAGTGTTGACCAAGGGACCCGTTTCCAGGTCAAACGTATCGGAGTAAAGCCCGGCGCATCCTTGTCATTACAAAAGCATCATCACCGCGCAGAGCACTGGATTGTGGTTAAGGGCACGGGACGTATCACGTGCGGTGAGAAGGTGTTCTTACTCACAGAAAACCAGTCTACCTATATTCCTATTGGAGAGGTGCACCGACTAGAGAATCCCGGCACCTTGGAGCTTGAGATAATAGAGGTGCAGTCGGGATCCTACTTGGGAGAAGATGATATTGTGAGATTAGAGGACAATTACGGCAGAAGTGCAAAAGATTGAGTTTCAAATTTGAATCTCAAAACCCTGCTGTCCTCAAGCCGTGCGTTAAGGGCTGATATGATCTTCAATGTTTTTACCTTTCAGACGGAGCTTAGCCTGCATTTGCTTGGCTGAATTGGTCTAATTTCTTAAACTCTCTTTTACTTCTATGTCCGATCATTTTGATATACCTGGATCTGGTAGGCCTTTGAAAATATATGTAGCCGGGCACAGAGGAATGGTTGGTTCTGCAATTGTTCGCGCTCTACAAGGTGCTGGTAACGTTGATATCATTAGCCGTACTCACGCAGAGTTGGACCTCACGCAGCAAGTGGCTGTAAGAGAATTTCTTCAAAAAGAGAAACCAGATCAAGTCTATTTAGCTGCAGCCAAGGTGGGCGGGATTCATGCAAATAACACTTACCCGGCAGAGTTCATTTATCAAAATCTCATGGTGCAGGCCAATGTCATTCATGAGTCTTTTGCAGCGGGTGTTAAGAAACTACTTTTTTTAGGCTCCAGTTGCATCTATCCCAGAGAAGTTCCACAACCGATGAGAGAAGATGCGCTTCTAACTGGTCCTCTAGAGGCGACCAATGAGCCTTACGCGGTTGCCAAAATTGCTGGTATAAAGATTTGTGAAAGCTATAACCGCCAATACGGCGAGAGTCACGGAGTTGACTACAGAAGCGTCATGCCGACCAATCTATATGGTTACGGCGATAATTATCATCCTGAAAATAGTCACGTGATACCTGCCTTAATTAGGCGCTTTCATGAGTCTAAACTCTCAAAGGCCAGTGCCATCAAAATTTGGGGTTCAGGTAAGCCGAGACGAGAATTTTTGTTCGTGGACGATATGGCTAAGGCCAGTGTTCATGTCATGAATCTAGATCCCGTGATATACGCCGCAAACACGAAGCCAATGCTCAGTCACATTAACGTGGGCAAGGGCGATGATGTCACGATTAGAGAGTTAGCGCAAGTGATCAAAGAGGTGGTTGGGTATGAGGGGCAAATTGAGTTTGACACCTCTAAGCCCGACGGAACTGCAAGAAAGTTGATGGACAGCTCGCGCTTGAACGCTCTGGGTTGGCATGCCAGTGTGGAATTAAAAGAAGGGCTCAGTGCAGTTTACGCTGACTTCTTAAGCCACGAGGTTCGCTCTGTATAGGTTTGCCAATTACATAAGATAATGACCCTGGATGATTAAATTCATTTACCGTTCAATGCGTAAAAAAGGAATTCACAAGTGGATAAGAAACAAAAAGTAGCATTAATCACCGGAGTAACTGGCCAAGATGGTTCATACTTGGCAGAGTTTTTACTCGAGAAAGGCTACATCGTTCACGGTATTAAAAGGCGTGCAAGTCTGTTCAATACCCAACGCGTTGACCATATTTACCAAGATCAACACGCAGAGAAATTAAACTTTAAGTTGCATTACGGCGACTTAACGGATACCAGTAATTTGATTCGAATTGTTCAAGAAACCCAGCCTGATGAGATCTATAACCTGGGCGCACAAAGTCACGTGGCAGTCAGTTTTGAGAGTCCTGAGTACACTGCCGATGTGGACGCTATTGGGACACTCAGAATTTTGGAGGCCATCCGTATTTTGGGACTCGAGAAGAAGACCCGTTTTTATCAGGCAAGTACCAGTGAGCTATACGGCTTGGTGCAAGAAATACCCCAAAAAGAGACCACGCCCTTTTACCCCAGAAGTCCGTACGCAGTAGCCAAGATGTATGCCTATTGGATGACCATCAATTACAGGGAAGCATACGGGATCTATGCCTGTAACGGTATCTTGTTTAATCATGAGAGCCCAAGACGTGGTGAGACGTTTGTGACGCGAAAGATTACCCGCGGACTGGCAAACATCAGTCAAGGACTTGAGAGTTGTTTGTACATGGGAAATATGGACGCTCTAAGAGATTGGGGGCATGCTAAAGATTACGTTCGCATGCAGTGGATGATGCTCCAGCAAGAAAAGCCAGAAGATTTTGTAATTGCAACTGGTGTGCAGTTTAGCGTTAGACAATTTATTTTGTGGACTGCTGAAGAGCTGGGTATCACTTTAACGTTTAAAGGCTCCGGTGTGAACGAGCAAGGCGTTGTGAGTTCGGTCGACTCAAAAATTGCGCCAAGCGTTAAAGTGGGCGATGTTCTTGTGAAAGTCGATCCTCGTTATTTCAGACCCACTGAAGTCGAGACGTTGCTTGGGGATCCCAGTAAAGCCAAACAAAAGCTTGGATGGGTTCCAGAGATTACAGTGCAAGAAATGTGTAAAGAAATGGTGGAAACTGACTTGGCTCAGGCTCGTCAGCACGCTCTTCTTAAAAAGCACGGGTACGACGTGACGGTTAGTGTCGAGTAACTTTTTTTTCAGATAAACATCAGTGGTCCTGATTTGTAGGACTACTTCTGTATTTGCATTTTTTGTGGCCTCGCCAATAGTTGTTAGTTAGTTCTTTGTCCTATTTGACCAGCTAGCGAAGTCGTCTATCTAGATTGCTTTGACTGCCAAGGTGCTCAGTGCTCTTTAATGCTGAACCTATTTGATGAAATGTAGAAAGAGAGATGCAAAAAATGGGAGCATTGCAAGCTTTGATTAAATTTAAAACCCAGCTATCCATCGTTTGCCAATAGCAAAATAGAAGTAGATAACAATTAATTTATGTACGACGAAAAAGATGTCTGGCACGATTGGCTTACCAGGGACCTACACCAACACGAAAGTGATTTAGGGTACTCACAAAACCAGCGAATAATCAACTCCTTTGCCAAGCGAGCTATTGATAATGCTCGGCTTGAGGAACATCACACACTCCTTGACGCTGGATCTGGTGAGGGTACAGTTTCGTTTTTAGCTATAAATGAAATTGGCCCATCCTTAAAAGTCATTTTGGTGGATATCTCACAACAACTACTCGATTTATCAAAACGAACAGCCCTCTCTAAAAACGTGTTAAATCAATGTGCGTTTATCAAGTCGCCTATGAATTCAATGAGTACGCTTGCTGATAGCTCAGTTGATCGAATCATAACCAGGGCCTCACTTGCATATGTCGACAACAAAATCAATACCTTGCTAGAGTTTTTGAGAGTACTCAAGCCCGGAGGTATGATCTCTCTTGCGGAACCCATCTTTCAAGATGCTGCGATGAATGTGGCTCTTCAGAAAAAAACGATTGATTTGCAAATTGAAACTCTAGGCAAAGCTGACGCTGACAAAGTATTAATCCATAGATGGCAGTCCACACAATTTCCAGACCTTATAGAGGAAATTAACGCTATTCCATTTATTAATTTTTCTGAAAGAGATTTAGTAAGGTGGTCCGAGCAAGCTGGATTCTCGCAAGTACACATGGAGTTTCATATGGATGAGGTACGGCTCATCGATACCAGTTGGGAGTCATTACTGCATTCATCTATGCATCCTTTGGCGCCTAAGTTATCTCAAGTTCTTGAAGATCATTTTTCACAGGTCGAGCAAGATGAATTACGAGAGCTGCTCTTGCCGAAAAATGGATCTAATTCTTTGACAGCTAAAACGCATATGGCTTACCTTACAGCCTACAAAGCTTAAACTTTAAATTTCTCAGCCATTACATTTTTTACAAATCCCAGGTAAGGGCCTGTGAGTGCTGATGGTCTAGTCCAAAGTTGATTGGTAGTGAAGATATGGATTGAAAACCCTTTTCAGGTGCACAGCCATGGACTCGAATTGGTATGTCCGTGATTATTGGCTATGACCAAGACAAGTCCACAGGTGTTAATCAAATCAAGACCATAGCATCTTATAGAAAAGAAATTCAGGGCTTATTTTTTTTTGCATTATTCGCTAACAGTTGCTGAGTTCTGATGAGCATTTCCCCTTGCTCAAGAACTTGTATCAGTGCTGCAAATAAGTCAGATGCTGAAGTCATATATTCATGGATAAGCTTATTGCGTAGCCCACGAAGTTCAATCCATTTGTCCGCGGAATCGATCCAGCCAAGCTTTTCCGCCCTGAAGACATTATCCAGTTGAGATCCAACCGTTTCTAAATTGAGTTTCAAAATGGCAGGCAGGAGTTTATCGCCCAAAGTATCTTGAAGTCGGCTGAATCTTGATACAAAGGCATCCAACATCTCACTATTTTGTTCATTTTGTTCAAGTGTTTCAATCCATTTAATATTGATATTTGAATTTAACAGTCGATTTCTTGTTTGTTCAAAATATAGGACCTCTTTGCTGGTAATTTCTAAGAGTCTTTGGATGGTGAAGTGATTGTTAGTCGTTGTGTTCATAAAACAATCCCTGTTTTGATTGCTTGCGTATGGATGGATTGAACCTGAGTGAGTTCATCTTTCAGTAAAACATCTACTTTTCTACCTCCAAGAATAATGTATAGCCTTGCAGCCAATTTACACTCTTCGTTGAAACGATTATCTAGAGTACGATGGGTTTCAATAAGAAGATCAATGTCGCCGCCCCTTTGGCTGTCGTCCACTCGGCTACCAAATAAGCGAATTACTACGTCTGTACCGAGTTGATCGAATACTTCTTTTTTTATGATCTCACGTATTTTAGGATCAAGTCTCATTTGGCGTACCTTTATTACAATTGAAAGGTGTCTAAAAATCAAAAAGAAATACGGGTGATTTTAGCTAATGAGGTAAGAATACTCAGAATATGGTGCCCGAGGCCGGAATCGAACCGGCACGCCCGCTATTAACGAAAGCGGCGGATTTTAAGT